>JAHWIT010000026.1 GCA_019322455.1 Candidatus Woesearchaeota archaeon | reverse complement strand
AGAAAAAAGAGGAACATTGAATAGTTTGTTGCTGGCAAAGATAGTTAAAACCTTTGAAGATATTATTGAAGACACATTTGAAATATCAGAAGAAAATGCTAAGAAATTATATGCTGAAATCAATGCATTAAAAAGTCAAGACCAAAGTGATAGTTCTCCTATAGTCAATAATAATCTAAATGTTAATGGACCTATAACAGATAATCAACTAAAAAAATTATTAGTTGATTTGATAAATAAAACTGTTGCTAGCAAATCAGATGAAAACAATAATGTAAACATTAATGTATATCTAGATTCTAAAAAACCTGTTCAAGCAAAAAAAAGCACAGATACCAAAAAACCATCTTCAAGATTAACAGTTAAAGATCTAAAAGACTATGTTGATAAAAGAGCAGATGAAATAATTACTTATATTAAAAATCAGCCTGCTCCTGATATTAGCCAGTTAAAAACATTAATTTCTGATGCAGTTAAAGATATAAAAACTCAATATACTACAATTGACAATAAACTTGACACAATTGATACAACAGCAGATGCAACTTATAAAAGAGTTGGTCAAGTTAAAAATACAGTTGATTCAATGGATAAAACTCTTGCAAGTGTTGAAGGAAATACTAGCAGAACAGAAGGAAAAGTCAACTCAATAGATGTTAAATTAAGAGATATTGAAAAGGAATTAAAAAAGTTAGATGAACTAAAGAACGGCCAGATAGCTATAGTTAAACTTGAAAATAGGCTCATTGATGAACATAAAGGTCTAAGCACAGAACATAAAACACTTGGTCAAGACCACAGAGAACTAAGAGAACAGCATGCAGAATTAAGACAAGGACAATCAGCTATTTTAAGCAAATTAGGAGATTTAGAAGTTCTTTACACACAATTAGATGCAGAAGTTAAATCATTCAAACCTTATATCTCTTCTACATTAAGTTCAGTTGTTAACCAAGGATTTGCTGATCTTAAAAGCAAAATAGATGCAAAAGATATTGCAATGAGAGATTTAATAGATAGAAAAGCTGATGATTTAAGAAGAAGGATTGATGCAGTTAAGCCGTATAATGATGCTCAATTAAGAATATATCTTAGTAAAGAATTTGATAAAATAGAAAAAAAGATTGATGCAGTTAAGCCATATACTGATGCTCAATTAAGAATATATCTTAACCAGGAATTTGATAAAATAGAAAAAAAGATTGATGCTGTAAAACCTAATTACAGTCAATTAATTACACCCTTAACTAATATTGCTGCAGTATTAGGCCAAGTAAAAGGCAAAGTTGATGGACTAGCTAATGATAGCTCAGCTGTAATTGCAACTCTCAGCGGAATGGCTGGAACAATAAGCAAAATAGAAGGAGAAATTAGTGGATTAAATTATAATGATTTAACACAATTAATAAATGATAAATACACAGAAGCTGTTAAGAGCTTTGGAAATCTAAACACAGCTATTGCAGAAAAAACAGGAGAAATAAAAACATATATTGTTGAACAGCTAAAAAATTATGCTTCAAAAGATGACTTAGAAAATATATTTAATGGAAAATTAACAAACTTACCTAATCCAATAAGTAAAGATGATCTAAAAGAAATTATTGATGAAAAACTTAAAAACTTGCCTTCTAATATAAACAAAACAGAATTAGAGCAGTTGCTAACTGAAAAACTAAAAGACCTTCCTTATATCAAAAAACAAGATCTAGAAGAGCTTCTTGCTGAAAAGCTTAAAGGAATATCTTCTCTTGACAAAGATGATATAAATAAGATGCTTAAAAAACTAGACTGTGCAACTCAAGAAGATCTAGACAAAATATACAGAACTAACAAATCAATATTAGATTCATTAGATGAAATATCAAGAAAGCTTAACTCAATTGGACAAAGTTATGCACAACAGCCTATATACACCCAGCCACAGCCAGTTTACACTCAGCCACAGCCAGCTGTCCAAGATAATGGATTCCAAGATGAAGTAACACAAGCAGTATGTGATCTTTCTAGAAGAATAGGTAAAATAGAAAGCTATCAAGAAGAAGCTCAGCAGAAACAAAAAGCTGATCAGCACGCAGCTCAAAAAGATAAGAAAAAAACATTAGAAGAAAAATATCCTAATATTGTAGCAGATGTAGATAAATTAAGAAATATGATTGAAGGAAAAGATCAGGATAAAGAAGATAAAGCAAAAGGAGATGAAACACAACAACCTAAAGAAACTCCAGCAGAAACTAAAAAAGATGCTGAAACAGAAAGCAAAGATAAAACACAAGAACAAGCTCAACAAAAACCAAAAGAAACTGAACAACAAAAACAAACTCAACAAGAACAGCCTAAACAAGAAGTTCCTGATCCAGTTAAAAAATATCTTGCTTTAAAAAAACAGATTGAAAATGAAATAACTTCAATGCAGTTAGATATTATGAGTGCATATTCAGAGATATCAAAAGAAATGCTCCAAGTGCAGGGAGATATAAGGCAGACAGATATGTCAAAGCTTGAAGATACATTAGAGAGAAGCAAGTATAAATTAAGATTGTATGATTCCTTATTAAAAGCAGCAAAAGAAAAAATGTTTATTGAAAATATAAAAGATGACAGCCATGCAGAAACAGTAATATATGGTTGGTTTGGATTCAGCCAGCCTATTGTAGATCAAGTAGTTGATGAGCAAAAATCTAAGCTTCAATATGAACATCTATGGGCTCAGTCTGAAACAAAAGTAAAAGTAAAGAAAATGCTGCCTGCAACTATGTTACAAGAATCAGATACTAAAAAAGTGCTTGAATATACAGGCATTAAATCAGAAAAAGATCCACTTGAAAAAGTAGTACTAATAAACCTTATAGAAGCCTATGAAAACCAGGGAAGAGTAACAGAACCTCAAATTAAAAAATTAAATAGAATGTCTGATGCAGGACTTTCTTATAAACAAGCTGCATAAAGAAAAATTTAAAAATGAAAGCAACTCTCGATTATATTATGGCTGAAAAAGAAGAAAATAAGAAATACAAGCATTTAAAGAAATATGAGAAAAGATCAAGAGAAGCTGATAATATTTCTACTCATCTTGATTTAACTCATATGGAAACATATGCAAAAGCAGCTAAAAAAGTTCTAAAAGTTGATAAAGACAATGTAGAAGATATAAGGCAGAAAGACTTAACAAAATTACAAGAAACAAAGCATCAAATTGCAATGGCAGATGAAATGGCTGATATGTATAAAGCAAGTGCAAAAGAATATTTCAGTAAAGCAAAAAAAGATGCAGGAGAAAAATGGGATCTAGATGAATTTGATGAGGCATTATTAATAAGGGCTCTTTATGGAACAACAAGACAAGAATTAAGAATGAGAATTGCAGAATTGCAAGATAGATTTAATCCAAATAATTTTATGCAGCTTAAGGATAAAATGATGGAAAGAATTAAAGATGATCTTAAAGCAGCAGCAAGCAGCCATCTAAAAGACAGTCATATTGAAGATATTATCAAATATGTAAAAATAGAAGAACATGTTGATCCTTCAAGAGTTGCCTTGCCAGAAGCAATTGATTATTTAGAAGCTTACATAAAAGAAGGAACAATATCCCCTAAAAAAATCCCTAAAAAACACAAAAAACCAAAAAAAGAAGAAAAAGTTCTAAAAGGAGATTTTACTAAAAAAGGAAAGCCAGAAGCAGCTTAAACCAAAACTATTATAAACAATTTCTTTTTCTCTCATACTATGTCAAAAAAAATCTTAGACAAAGGAGCAGAAGCAACAATTCTATTAGACGGAACTTCAATAATAAAAGATAGAGTAAAAAAAGACTACAGATTAAAAGAAATTGATGAAAAACTAAGAAAAGCAAGAACAAGAAGAGAAGCAAAAGTTTTGGATAAACTAAAAACAATCAATTTTCCAGCTCCTACACTGCATAGTATGTGCGACAAAGCAATGCAGCTAAGAATGGATTTAATACAAGGAAACAAAATTAGAGATATTCTTTACAGAGATCCAGTTGCATTAAGCCAGGAAATAGGAAAAAAGATTGGAATACTGCATTCAAATGATATTATTCACGGAGACTTAACAACCTCTAATATGATATTGGAAAAAGAAATTAAGTTCATAGACTTTGGATTAAGCTTTTTCTCAAACAAAACAGAAGATAAAGCAGTTGATTTGCATCTATTAAGACAAGCATTAGAATCAAAGCATTATCAAATCTGGGAAAAATGCTTTGAAGCAGCATTAAAAGGCTACAAAGGATCATATCCAGAATATAAAGAAGTTCTAACCAGATTAGAGAAAGTTGAAAATAGAGGAAGGAATAAGGGTAAGTTTTAATCTTTAATTTTTAGATCTTCTTTTATCTTCTTTAGAATTTCTCTGCATTCCTTATAACTTTTAAAACTTATTTCAATCAAGGAAAATTTTTTATCAGGATGTTTTAAATTCCATTCTACTATATTGTCCTTAGTTGACAATCTTCCACTAAGATCATAATTTGCACCGCAAGAAGTCCTTCCTCCCCAGGCATGGAAGCCGCCATATACAAGGTATACTATATGATTTTTTAGCTTTGATGCAATTTCAAGAAATTTGTCTTCACGCCCTTCTGTCATAGCATAAACCTTTTCTCTTTCCATAAAATCTTCTTCTTTAAAATCATGCTCTTTTTCTTCTGCAGGCAACATTTTTAATTTTCCTTCTGCACCTAATTTCAAAATAGCTCCATAAACAATAGATTCTTCTTCATTTTTATGCATTCTTCTTAATTCTGCTCTCTTCTCCTCAAGAAGTTCTAAATATTCTCTGGACGAATTAAAAATTAGGCGCCTTTCTAGTTCTTTTATATCTTTTCTTAAATCATGCTTAATACTTTTATATATATCATCTATAAATCTTACCAAACTTATAAGTTCATTTGCCCAATATTCAGAAGAAATTCCTTCATTATGTGCTCTTTTTATTCTAAGACGCCTATTTCTCCTAAAGTAATCAGTTGATATATAAATTTCTTGCTGCAGCTGCATTACCTTTTTTTTCCCTTCTTCTGACAAGTTTAATGTAAAATGTTCTTGTCTTCCATGAATTAATAATTGTTTTGCACCAGGAGTTAAATACTTGTCTACAAATTTTATTACATCATATCCTACTTCATTATTTATCTCTTCAGAACTTGGAAATTTTATAAGAAATTTATTAGCCTTTGTAATTCTTCCATCTAAATCAAAATCACTTGGAGCAGTAATATTATTCCCTCTTTTAATCATTTCACCTTCACAATAAATCTGATATCGTGGAATACAGCTGCTTGAGAAGTATAAAGGAATACTCAACACTAATCCTTTTAATAAATTTTCCAATTTCATGCAGCAGTTAATTTCAGCTTATTTATAAATCTTCTATAAGAAAGATTTAAATACTAAATAATAAATAAAAATTTGAGGTGATTGTAATGCCATGCGGTTCATGTGGATCTAAAAAGAAAACAACAAAAAAGAAAAAGAGATGATTCTTTCAATAAACTTTTTATAATATCTTTTTTCTCTATTTTTTATGAATCTAATTCAGCTGAAAAAAGAATATTCTAAAAGAAAAAGACAAATAAAATCTAGGCTAAATGATTTCTCCAAAGTAAAAGGCAAAGATATATTCTATGAACTCTGTTTCTGTTTATTGACGCCTCAAAGCAAAGCTAAGCAGGCATATAAATGTGAATTAATATTAAGAGAAAAGGATTTTCTGAACAGAAAAATAAATCCTTTGTTTTATTTGAAAAAAAATGTAAGATTTCATAACAACAAAACAAGATATTTAGATGATGCTAAAGACAACATTGATGCAATCTTCTATAAAATAAAAAACACAAAAGACAATAAAATATTAAGAGATTGGCTAGTTAAAAATGTAAAAGGCTATGGAATGAAAGAAGCATCACATTTCCTAAGAAACATTGGAAAACAGAACTTAGCAATACTAGACAGGCATATATTAAAGCATCTAAAAGAACTAAATGTTATTAAAGCAATTCCAAAATCATTGACAATTAACAAATACCTAGAAATAGAAGGTAAATTCAAAAATTTCAGCAAAAATATAAACATACCAATAGATGAGTTAGATTTATTATTCTGGAGCATAGAAACAGGAGAGATTTTTAAATAATTTAAATAAACCCAAAATTTTGCCTTCAGAATAAACAATTAGCAAAATTCTGGGTCCCAAGCACAGGGACCCAAATTTTCACTTGCTGAATAAGTATATAATGAAAATTTGGGTTAAAAAAAAATGAAAAACATAGACAAAATCCTTAAAACATTAGCAAAACAGCAAGGAATCTCTATGTTAGGACAGTTTAGAAAATATCCTGCATGGAAAATACTAATCTCAACAATATTATCTGCAAGAGCAAATGATAAAGCAACAATTCCAGTAACAAAAGAATTATTCAAAAAATATAAATCATTAAAACAATTAGCACAAGCAGATCCAAGAATAGTTAAAAAAATAATAAAAAGAACAGTTTACTATAATCAAAAAACAAAATACATTCTAAATACAGCAAAGAAAATCCTAAAAGATTACAAAGGAAAAGTTCCTGATGATTTTGATGAATTAATAAAACTTCCAGGAGTAGGCCATAAGGTTGCTTGCTGTGTTCTTGTTTATGCTTTTAACAAGCCAAGAATACCTGTAGATACTCACGTTGCAGTCATTGCAAACAGATTAAGTTGGACAAAAGAATCTGATCCAAAAAAAGTATGGAGAGATTTAGAAGATAAGATTCCAAAAAAATATTGGTTAATAGTAAATGAATTATTTGTTATTCATGGCCAAGACATTTGCATTAAAAGAAAGCCTTTTTGTTATAAATGTTCTATTGTGAAATATTGTAAATATGAAAATAAGAATTTGAAGACTTAATTCTGCTTTTAGTATAATAAAACCAAAAACTTTATATATTATTTATACATATTAGTGTGTATGTTTTATTTAAACGAGCTAATTAATATAAATAAGAAGTTTGCAAGAGGAATAGTAGTTAATAAAAGCAGTATAGAGTTTGCATTATCTTCCATAAAAACAAAATCATGGATTGATCAAGTTGCTTACTTAATAAGGGCAATACTGCTTGATCATGTTTTTGAAGACGGAAATAAGAGGACAGCTGCTAGTATAATTATCGCTTATTATACTGAATTTGAAATAGGATTTGATCCTCAAAAGATAACAGAAGTTATAATAAAAATAACTTCTAAAAATATCAATAATGTGAGTAAAATCAAGAGGATGATAAAAAATGTTATCAGGTAAAAAATTATTAAAAAATGTAGATTTGGCTATTGCAAAATATCCTGAATTATTTGATGCTCTAGAAGAATATGACAGAACACATAGATTAAGAAAAATCAATTACAAAGAAAGAGCTAATTTTACATTAGATAGTAATCTGTTAATAAGATTTAGAAGATATTGTCAAATTCATGGTATGAAGATGTCTACTAAGATTGAACAGTTTATTAGAAAAGAGATAGAAAACCCCTAAAATTAAGCTTTTCTATATTCTTAAAAAACACAACATTTTTATATAAGTAATTACAATTACATTACTATGGTAATGGAAACTATGCAAATCAGACTGACAAGAGGATTAGTACAAGAGATAAAAAACCTTGTAAATAAAGGCATTTATCCAAATTCCTCAGAATGTGTTAGAGATGCTGTTAGAAGATTAATAACAGGTGCTGGAGGAAAACTAGATATTCCAGAAGCAAATAAAGTTCAAAAACAAATAATAAAAGAGATAAAAGAATCCTTCCAAAAGCCAACAGGAACAACTGACTTCTTTCCAGAAGATTTAGCAGTAAGAAACAAAATCTTCAATTCCTTAAGAAACACAGCAAAGAAATTTGGATTTAATGAAGTTGAACCACCAGCATTTGAAACAACTGACTTATTAACAAAAAAATCAGGGCAAGAAATTCTTAATCAAATATTCACATTAGAGCAAAAAGGAGATGAAAGATTTGGCTTAAGATTTGATCTAACAATTCCTATTACAAGAATGTTTATTGAAAAGCAAAAATCAATTCAAAAGCCTGTTAAATGGTTTAGCTTATCTAGAATGTGGAGATATGAAAGACCTCAAGCAGGAAGATTAAGAGAATTCTATCAAATTAGCATTGAATTGTTTGGCTGTGATAAACCAGAAGCAGATGCTGAAAATATTAATTTAGTAATTAGTTTATTAACATATCTAGGATTAACACAAGATGATTTCTTTATTAAACTAAACAACAGAAAACTGCTAGAAGGATTACTATTAAATATTGTTAAACAAGACAAACTAGAACAATTAATAAGAATTATTGACAAAGTAAAAAAGATAACTCAAGAAGAATTTGAAAAAGAATTAAAAACAATAAAAGTTGATCCAAAAGAAATTAAAAAAATTCTAAAATGTGAAACATTAAAAGATATAGAACAATTAAAACTAAACAAACAAGCTAAACAAGGCTATGAAGAATTAAAATCTGTTTTTAATCTTTTAGACGGAAAATATGTTAAATTTGATATCTCAGTAGCAAGAGGATTAGCATACTACACAGGAACTGTCTTTGAAGTATATGATAAACAGGAAAAATTCAGAGCATTAGCTGGAGGAGGAAGATATGATAACCTAGTTGAATTATACAAAGGAAGTCCAACACCAGCAACAGGCTTTGCAATGGGCTACTCTACATTAAGCTTATTATTAGAAGAAAAAAATTTGCTTCCAAAACCAGATCTAAGTGTAGATTACTTTGTTGTTATTATTGGAGATGTAAAAGAAAAAGCATTGGAAATAATAAAACAATTAAGGAAAAAATACAGTGTAGATTATGATTTATCACAAAGAAAAATAAAAAAACAAATGGATTATGCTGATTACATCAAAGCAAAGAAAGTTATCTTTATAGGAGAAGATGAAATTAAAGAAGGAATGCTGACAGTAAAAGAAATGAAAACAGGAAAACAAAGCAAAATAAGTATTGATATTCTATAATTCATAACCCATAATTTTAGTAAGATTTATATATAACATATACATTATATGTTTCACAAATAATTGGAGGGGTTTAATATGGGAAAAGAAGCAGTTGAAGAAGAAACAATTTTTGAAAAAAGATTAGATGAATTAGCGATTGTTCTATATGATGAAAAAGGAAAAGAAATTGCTCAAAAAGTGATGGAAGAAAATGGTTTTTATGAAAACTTTACTCCTGAAAAATTTATTGATACATTCATAGGTTATACTATTGTTTTAGCAGCTAAAAGAGAATATAAGCCAAAAACAGCAGAAGAAATGTTTTTAATACAAGATTCTAAGAAATTTGCAACATATATCATGCAAGAAACAGGAATTGATCTTGAGTCATGTTTTAATGAACATAGAGTGCATTAAATCTTTGTTAATATTATAGGTTTTTCTTTTACTATTATTGTATGTTCTGCTTGGCTTACTAATCCATGGCTTTGATCAACCAAAGGAGGATATTCTCTTAGAATTTCTAAATTTTTCAATTCCCTCAAAGCAAAATTTACTTTAGGCAAAGAAAACTTCTCTACTAACCATCTTCTGCAAAAAGGCAGTCCATTAAACTTCTCAATCTCTTTCAAAATCTGTCTTGTAAAGATATTTCTTACAGGCTTTTTCCCAATCAAACGAAACACACTAGCATTTCCGCTTTCATAAACAATTCCAGCTCCTTTTGAAGCAAAAGGTTCTATAGCAATTAACTGATCTTCTACTAATTCAGTTGGATCATTATTATCATAATTTGGTATAGAAGGCTTTGCATGAATATTATATTCATCTAAACCATGTCCACTTAAATTCCTAACAGGAGCAAAGCCATAGCCAGTAATTGTTTCTTGTATAACCTTGCCAATCTCACTAATCTTAATTCCAGGTTTTATTATCCTTATTGCATTCTCTAATGCTTCTTTAGAAGCTTTTACTAAGTCTTCATTCTCTCCACTTAAATCAACTGTAACTGCAGTATCCCCTCCTATGAACCCATCAATATGAACTCCAACATCTAAACTAGCTACTTGATTATCAAAAATAATCTTATCATCTGTATCAGGGCAAAAATGAGCAGCACAATCATTCAAACTAATCTGAGGAGGAAATGCCATTTCCCCTCCTAATTTTATAATCTTCTCTTCAACCTTTTTAGTAACATCTAACAAAAAATTTCCTTTTTTAATCAATGATTTTCCAAATTCTCTAACCTCAGCAGCTACTTCTCCTGCTTTTTTTAATTTATTAAGAGTTTCTTCATCCATTCATAAAAAGAAAAAGCTTGGTTATTTAAAGGTTTATATTTTCAGAGTTTCTAAAATCTCCTTTACGCAGGATTCTACATCCATCAATTCTGTATCAACAATTATATCAGAATTTTCAGGCTCTTCAAAAGGAGCAGATACTCCTGTAAATTCCTTTATTTCATTATTTCTTGCTTTCTTATACATTCCTTTTACATCTCTTTTCTCGCAAGTTTCTAAACTACAATTAACAAAACAAAGCTTGAAATTTCCAATTATCTCTTTAATCATTTCTCTTAATTCATTGGTTGGAGAAACAAAACTTGCAATAACAATATTGCCATTTCCATTAAAAAGCTTGGAAACATGCGCAATTCTTCTAAGATTCTCTTTTCTGTCTTCTGGTGAAAATCCCAAATCCTTGTTTAACTTGTCCCTAACATCATCGCCATCCAAGTGCATAGATTTATAGCCTCTGTTGTCTAATTCCTCTTTTAACCGTTTTGCTAATGTTGTTTTTCCAGCACAAGGAAGCCCTGTCAACCATATTGTTGTGCTTAATAATTTTATATAGTCTGCTACCTCTGGATGCACATTATCATCCTTGCCAGCTCTTACATTTGTTCCAGAAATTTTTTCTATATCTGCAGGAGGATCAACCCTATTTACATCATAACCAACCTTTCTTCCAATATTAATGCTTTTAATATCTGGAATTACAACAGAGCTTACCTTATCTCCATATACTCTTCTTATCATCTCTATTCTCTGAGCTACAGTATAAGGATTTTTCTCAGAAATCTCTGTATTCCTAATTGCAATACATACATTCTCTCCTTGTTCAATAGCCTTGTCAATTATATACTTATGCCCATTATGAAATGGCTGCCACCTGCCAATAAACAAAGCATGTCTTTTATGCTCATTAAACATAAAAAAGGGAGAAAAACTAGAATTTAAAAATTTTTATATTCTTCAATAAATAATAGCAACCATTATACCATTTATCTGGCTAAATCTTATCTTATCTGGATCTGCTCTATCAATATTATCTCCTTTTGCAACTGCATACCATCCATTATTATCATTTCCAATCTCTATAACTCTATGAACAATAAGATTTTTTTCTCCATCTGGTCTGTAAGAAATCACATCTCCAACATGAATATCTTCTTCTGATTCTGGTTTTATCTCAATTGTATTTGCTTCAATATCAAACAAAGGATCCATGCTGTTTGTATCTGTAAATCGTGCCCACATAGCATTCTCTAAATCAATTAATATTCTATCCTCATAAACATGTATCTGCTCTTCTTTTATATGATCAGAAGGTGACTGAATTTCAGGAGCCTTGAATGTAAATGAAAATGGACTCTCAAATTCAATCCCGCTTAAATTACTATAAACAGTATTTGACAGCCATCCAGCTAGAAAAATACAAATTAAAGCTAGTAATAATGCTCTTTTTGCAATAAAATTAGCCAAACTCATATTAAAGACTAATTTAAGTAGTTTATAAAGCTTATGGTTTTAGTAACTAGTAAGTGGTAAACATAAAAAGTTTAACAAATCAAAAAATAGTTATATTATAAAGTCTTAATAAAGATTAAAATGGAAACAAAAAACATAGAATCTCTTGAAAGAGAAATTAGAGAAGAAGTAACACAATTATCTGAAAAAGATTTAGAAGATGTTTATCAAAGAACTATTATAGGTTCAAAATCTTATGTTGAATCATTTGGAGGTGTAAGTAGACTTAGAAATACAGAAGGTGATGATTCTCAGCTTGTTCATCGTGCAGCTTATGCAAATGCATTAGCAACATATAACTATACAAAGAAATTAATTCTGGAAAACAATGAAACTCAAAGAAGAATAAAAGTGAGAAGAGCCAATGGACTTTTTGCAGATGTAAAAGATGTTTTCACAGATGCTGTGAGAAGAATTGCTGTTTGTGAAGAATATGCACGAAGAAGTTAAGTAAGGGATTTTTATAAGCGAGTCTGCTAAAATTATTCCTTAAAATAATAAAAAATGGCAGAAAAATAGAAAGATTTATATAGCTATTGTATATACAATAGCTATATGACAACTGAAATGATTACAGTCAAGATGGATGATAAATTTTTGGAAGATGTAGACTCTGTTGTAAAGAAAGAAGGCTATCAAAATAGAACAGAATTTATTAGAAATGCTCTTAGAGAAAAGGTAGAAGAAGCGAAACTAAAAGAAGCGATGATGGAAATAGCTCATTTAAAAGGGGCTGCTAAGAAGAAAACAACAGAGAAAGAATTCGAAGAAATTAGAGAAAAGGCTTTTGAAGAGTTATCAAAGAAGCTTAAATAAGATTTTCAGGCTTATGGTGTTCTGAAATATCTTCCAATTCTTTGAAATGATTATCTCTAGTTATAAGGATAAATCTATGATCTCTTGCTAAAATTGCGTGTAAAACATCTCCTTTTGGTGTATTTCTTTCTTCAGCAATTCTTTTTGCTTCGTCTCTTTGCTCTTTTGTGACAATAACTTTTTCGATTAAACTTTCAAAAGGTTTTATCATTCCATTTATTTCTTCAATTGAGTAATTCATTTCTAATTCTCTAATTAATAAATCAGAAATAATCAGCTTATTTTTCTTGGCTTTAATTAGGGCAAATAATTTCCAAGCAAAATCTCCTAAAGGTTCTTGATTGTATCCTTTTCTATCTTCATAAAGGTCAATCCAGATTGATGAATCAATATAATATTTTTCTGCCATTTTTAATCAATAATCACATATATTTTTAAATAATTTGCTAATAAATACTGAGGACTTTGTCCGAGGTATTTGAGAAAATTTTGTAAAAATTTTTGATAAAATTAATGGTTAAGAAGCTGTTTTAAACAGTGAGGGTTGCCTTCGCCCGAATTGAACCTAACGATGTTATATTCCTTTTCCACCAATGAGCCGAGGACGTAGCGGAAGCGGAGTCACTCTGGCGAATTGAGTGCTGAAAAGTTCGAAGCCCGAAGGGCTGAGAAAGTAATTTTTAGGGGCGTAATGCTGAGCGCTAGCGATATGCTCAAAAAGCAAAGCTTTTTGGCATCCTAAAAATCTTTGATTTTTATGACATTGATATAAAGGAGT
>JAHWIT010000025.1 GCA_019322455.1 Candidatus Woesearchaeota archaeon | reverse complement strand
TAGCTAATCAAGGATTTAATTCTTATATTCCTGATATAGGATATAAAGTTGAATTATAAATTTTCATCAGCTTTTTAAATTTCTTAGAATTTTGTGATGATATGAGGGACAATTACAGATACTATGATGTAGATGATTTTAGAATTGCAAGATTTCTTACATCAAGAGACAATATTGAAGTTTTAGAGGATTTGATTGAAAAAGAAAGTGAAAGCTTAATTAGATTAAGAAAATCTAAATTTGATTCTCGGAATCTTCTTGAGGATGAATTTGCTGAAATTAGAGATGATGTTATGGAGAAGGTCAATAAAATTTTAGATATAGATGATGAAGATACCTTTTGTGAATGTGAATATCTGACTAAATGGCAGTTATTTGTTAAAGATCAATTCAAAAAAATAGCAGCTATAAGAAGAAGCCTTGTATCTTATTTAGCAGGATTTGGTAACTCTAATTTATGCATTTTTGATTATTTTTTTCCTTATGGAGAATATAATAAAGATAAAAAGAAGATAACTATAACAACTGGTCCAAGAGCAAAGATGATTCCTTGTTTGGCTCATGAATACACTCATTATACACAGGATATTGTGATTGGTTATTTTATTGGAATCTCAGCTTATAAAGAAGGACAGGCTAGAATAGTTGAAAGAGATATTGCTGTATATTTTAGGGAAAAAGAAGATAATGAGTCTTTTCTGTATAAAATAACTCAATTTACTCTTGCAGAGCTAAGAAGCGCTTATCATTGGATTTGTGATCATTTTAAATTAAGTCCTAAAAAGCCAAGAATAAAGATATTTAGGGAGAGAATTGAGAAAGGATATAGAAAAGATTCATGTAATGGATTTCCTTCTCCTCATTCATTAGGCAATTCTTTTTTTAGAATTCTCGAAGCAAAAGACAAGAAAATATTTTTGGATGTCTTGCAGGGAAAGAATTTTAATTATAAAAATGGCAAGGGCGAGATTTGAACTCGCGACTCTCGTGCTTTTTTCTATCAAGTTTCACGTTCCTCAGTGGTTAGTTGAGTTAATCATCGGCTATTGCCTCAGCGCTCAACTCTTATGAGCCTTGTCTCATTGTGATGTGACACTCTAACCATGCTGAGTTACCTTGCCAATTAAGAAAAAAGATTTAAAAGATATTTAAAAAATCTTCGTTTTTAGAGCAAACTTTTTATCTGACATGTTTTATAAAGTATATCCACAAGTTTTAAATATATAGAAATCTTATATAATTTATCAAATAATATTTAGTAAGAGATATTGTTACTAATTAGTAGTTAAAAAAACAAAAGCTTTAAATACTATTTTCGATAAATCATACTAAAATGCTCAAATTTATCAATATTTTATTATTTGTGTCCTTATTGTTATTAGTTATCATAGGTTCTTCTATATTAATAATTAATATTCCAGAAACAGAGCCTAATCCTTATGTAGTGCCTTCTCTTGATTTATATAAAAGTTATACTATTGAACATTTTGAACAAAAAGAATTAGAAGAAATAGAGTCTGAAGATAATACAGAATTTTTAAGCAATCTTGATAATAAATATTCAGATGTTGATGATTTTTCACAGAATTCAGCAGAGGAAATAAAATTTGATTTTACAGCGGCTTCTATAGGTAAAGGTTCAGAAATAGTTAAAAAATCAGCTATTTCTAGCAAGGTAACTCAGCAGGAAGAGCTTGCAGGATCAGGCACTCCTAATCTTCAGGTTATTTCTCAAACAGCTGATATGAATATAGTAAAGGATCAGTTTTTTGACTTCTCTGTAAGTGTTAAATGTTTTAATGATACTTGTAATAATGTTGTTTTGACGCTAGATCCATTTGAATCAAAGGGTTATGAAAAAAAAGATGTCCTTGCTGCAGAAAAGGAACTTGCAAAGATAAAGGCAGATATAAAATCAAAAAATCTTGACTGGGAAGCTGATATGACTCCTGCTTTTCTTGATTACATAAGCAAGAAAAATAAAGGAGAGATTACTTACATAGAGCCAGAAAAGCAATCCAGTTCAAGTGTTGCAAAAAGTGCAATAACACAAGAAGATGAAAAAATCTTTCCATATTTTTTTGACTGGAGAAATTTTTATGGAGAAAATTGGGTAACTCCTGCAAATAGTCAAGGAGGTTGCGCTGCTTGTTGGGCATTTAGTACAGTTGGAGTAGCAGAAGCTGCATTAAATATCTATAATAGATGGCCAACATTGCAATTAGATTTATCTGAACAGGATGTTTTATCATGCAGCGGAGCTGGTGATTGTGGTGGAGGAAGTGTTAGTAATGCTTTTATATATACTAGGAATACAGGTATTGTTAATGAAACATGTTTCCCATATGTAGCAAGCAAAGTGCCTTGCAGCAATATGTGCGAGAATAGCACAAAATACAAAATTCGAAATCCTGTGACTGCTGTTCAAGCAGTTGGTGGTGGTGTTGACAAAGAAAAAGCCATTAGGTATCTTTTGAATTATGGACCACCAACTTCACAAATTAGAGCGTATACTGATTTAGCTGCTTATAGTAGTGGTATCTATGAGCCATCTACAAGCGCAAATCTTGGAGCTCATAGTGTAAATGTTATAGGTTATAATGAAACAGGAGATTATTTTATTATTAAAAACACCTGGGGCACTGGATGGGGAATGAATGGTTTTGGTTATTTAAAATCATGGGTTATACTTAATGATCCAACTATATTCAATATACTTAGATTTACAACAGGAGCAGATGACCTTAACAAAGGGGTTATACCAATGAATTCAGGCACTCCTTTTTACACAACAACTCAAAATCCATATAATTGTGGAAATTTAAGTGTTGGAGAAACTTGCGATGTAACTTGGCAAGTAAATGCAACTGGATTCCATGAATCAAGCTGGGATTTCTTTGTTATAATGGATTCTAATGGAACTAATTCAACAAATGGTCCAAATTCAACAATAACTATAATTGGAGATTATATTCCAAGGATTGAAAGCATAGAATGTGAAACCAAAGGCAGCTGGAAAAATTGCAGTGAAGTTAGAGAAGATGAAAATTTGACAAGAATTAGAGTTAATGTAACTGATGAAAATTCAAATATACAGAATGTTGTAGTAAGATTAAAAGAAAATGAAACTGTTCTTAAAGAAGGGTCTGCTAGTTTTAATAGTGGATTTTATGTTTTTGATGCTGGACAAATAATTTCAAATATAATGCATAAAATTGAGACAGATGTTTATGATGACAGTTATTTTATTAATGGATTTATAACATTTGACCCATTAGCACCTATGCCTGATTTAATTGCGCCTGAAATAACTTTAGAACTTCCTGCTAGTGGAAGTACTGATACAGACGGAGATGTTACAATACAATATAGTGTTACAGATGATATGGCTGGTAGTTTGACATGCGATATCTACTCTGATATAAGTGGAAGTTGGCAAATTGATACAACACAGATTGTTGCAAATGGAAGTTCAAGCACTTATGATTATACTGGTCTAACAGATGGAACATACACATGGAATGTTGAATGTGATGATGGAGATAATACAGCATTTGCTGCTGTTAATTATATGTTTACAGTAGCTTTACCTGATACTACACCACCAGTAATCTCAAATGTTCAGAATACAAGTATTACTAATGAATCAGCTGTTATAATATGGGATACAGATGAACTTGCAGACAGTAGTGTTTCTTATGGTACTGAATCAGGAAATCTTACTATGGTTGGAGAAGATGTAACTTTAGTATTGAATCATAATATTGCTTTAGCAAACTTACAGCAAGATACAACTTATTATTATATTGTAAAGAGCAGAGATGCATCAAGTAATGTAAACCAAAGTGTAGAGTATAGTTTTACAACTTTAGCTAATGATTACCCTGCTGTATGGAATTCATTAAGCAATCAAAGTATAGATGAAGATTCACCTGCTGGAACTGTTGTTTATGCTGATTTATTATCACAATGTACAGACATTGATAGTCCAATAAGTATGTCTGTTGTTTCTGTTCATGATCATTATGATTTAGTATTTAATGGAGATGATTTAGTTATAAATAATCTAGAATCAAACTGGTATAGTACAGAAACAGTTAATTTAGATTGCAATAGTGTAACTAATAGTTTTGATTTTACTGTTAACTCTGTGCAAGATTGTGTAACAGTTTGTACATTTGGAAAATGTCATACTTATTGTGAGTGATAAAAATGATAGATAATTTAGAAAACAAAGTTATGAGAACTCGTGGAAAATTTGGATTAAGAGTTATGTTAGCAGCAGCGCTGTTTTCGGCAGTTGGTTGTGTATCAAATTATATCAACACTAGTGTAGGAGCTATTTTTCCAGGCAGAGCTAAAGAAAAAGGACTTCCTACATTAACAGTTGGAGAGCTTGGTTATACAGCAAGATTCAACAATAGCAAGTGGGGTGTTGGATTGTTATATCAATATGGTACAGGTTATATGTCTGATAATGGAAATCCTACTGCAAATGAACCTGCATATAATTCATCTTTGAATACTTCAGTTGGCACATTATATGCACAGTACAGTTTTGGCAATAATTCTAAGAAATTACACTTGCGTGCTGGATTTAAAACAGGTGTACAAGATTTAACTACATCAGTAAAAGAACCTATTAATGAAACATTCAACGAGTCTGACACTGTAAATGGTGGCTCAATCTCTGCTTGCCTTGAATTTTGGAACAAGAAAGAAGAAATAGCTGTTTATTTACAAGCTGAAGAAACATTTTATGATAGCAAGAATATTACAGATACAGCTACTTTGTCTGCTGGATTAAGTATTATACTTGATTAATAATAAAGAAAAAAAGAAAAAATTAACTAAATTGTGCTAAACAAGCTGATTTAATATCAGCATTAACTACTCTATTACACAAACTTTTATCTCCTTTGTTTATTGCTTCTATTGCATAACAATTGTCATTAGCATCTTGATCAGACATCTCTGGATTTGTTTGTTTTATTTGAGCCAAACAAGCACTAATATCAATTTGTGGAATAGTATCCACATTGTCTGCTGATACTTTTGGTGTTGTTGGTTGTGTTGGTGCTGGTTGTTGTGGCTGTGTTGCTTGCTGTTCTACTTGCTGCTGGCATCCTGCTAATACTAATACCATAATTAAAATTGAAATAAAAATTGTTTTTCTCATTTTCTATCACCTCAACACTTACCAGGGTGTTTATCACACCACCAGTC
>JAHWIT010000024.1 GCA_019322455.1 Candidatus Woesearchaeota archaeon | reverse complement strand
TTTGGCTCAACAGGAAAAAATTAAATTTTTTCCTTTACCTTTTCAAAAACTTCTTTAGAAATATCTTCTATTTCTCTTAATTCATTATTAGGAGCACAATCAATTATTAACCAACTATATTTCTTTGCAACATACATATAAGCATCTGCTGCATTTTTTAGATGTTCTAAATCTGCTTCATGAATATCTCTTTTTTTGCCTCCTATATATTCACGATGGCCTTTTTTATCAACTAATTTTTGGCCAATCTCTGGTGGCACAAAGAGTAAAATATTCAAATTAGGTCTAGGAATTCCAAAAATATTGAATTCTAAATCTTCTAACCAAGCTAGAAACTTATCTCTTTCAGCAGTATCCTTAATCTTTCCTGCTTGATGACCCATATTTGCAGATACATATCTGTTTGCAATAACAATCTTGCCTTCATCCAGCCATTTTCTAATTTTAAAAGATGCTGCATATCTATCACAAGCATAAAATATAGAAGCTCTATATGGACCAACTTCATCTGCTGAACCATATTTTCCAGTTAAATATTCTTCAACCAATGCAGCTGATTTATTTCCATACTGTGGAAACTCAATTGTCTCAACATCTTTTCCAACATTCTTTAAATTCTCAACTAACTTCTTAGTCTGAACAGTCTTCCCACTACCATCTGTCCCAGCAATAACAATAAAAACACCTTTTTTCATAATAAATTTTGAAAAATAACTGATATTTAAATTGTTTGGTGATTCTCCTTCCAAAATCTTTATAAACTTCTATCCTATTATCTAATTAAAGAGGTGATTAGCCTCAGCGATTTCTGAGGAGGTTTAGAATGGTTAATTATGGAGATATATCATTATTGCTTGAGCTGGAAAAAAGACTTAGAGAAAAGAAAGAATTAGAGTTTGGAGATCCAACTGCAGTTGAATATGCCAGACTTTATGAACAAATTCAAAATTCTCTTCCTTCTACTATAGAAGAATTAATTGAATATACAAGACAAGTTGAATGTCAGGAAGAAAAAAAATTCAAAAGCAAAATTGAATCAACAGAAGCAGATCTTGCAGATGCTAAAAAAAGACTAAAAGCAATAGCAAAATTAATCCAATCATACCTTCCAGAAGAAGATAATTCTCAAAAACCTTTATAAACATTCAATCTCCTCAATTATAAATGCAATTAACTAAACTTTCAAACAAATCATTAAATCAAATCTTTTCTATTGAAAGAAAGAAAAAGAAATTCAATCTAAATAATATTAAGAAATTTCTTAAAAAACTAAACAATCCAGAAAAACAATTAAAAATCATTCATGTAGCAGGAACAAATGGAAAAGGCTCTGTTTGTGCAATGATAGATGCTATATTAACACAATCTGGTTACAGAGTTGGAATGTTTACTTCTCCTCATTTAATAAAAATTAATGAACGTATTAGAATCAATAATAAATTAATTGAAACAAAAGACTTAGAAAGATTAAATAAAAAAGTCTTAAACCTAGAAAAAAAACATAAAATTAATTTAACATTCTTTGAAACATTAACAGTAATTGCTTATCTATACTTCAAAGAAAAAAATACAGATTACGTAATCCTAGAAACAGGAATGGGTGGTAGATTAGATGCAACTAATACATCTACTCCAATATTATCAATAATAACAAACATTGGATTAGAACATACAGATGTATTAGGAAATACTCTAAAAGATATTGCAAAAGAAAAAGCAGGAATTATTAAGCCTAATACAACAATTATCACGAATGCAAAAGCCTTACCACTAAAAATAATAAAAAATACAGCAAAAAAACATAATTCAAAACTAATCAGGGCAAAAAATAATATAAAAACAAATCTAAAAGGAATCTTTCAATTAGAAAATGCAGCAACAGCCTCCACAGCTTTAAAACAATTAAACATAAAACAAAACATTATCAATAAAGGATTAAAAAAAGTAATCTGGCCAGGAAGATTTGAATTCAAATCAGGAATTTTACTAGATTGTGCACATAACCCAGACGGAATAAAAGCATTAATGAATTCAGTAAAACAATTAAAATACAAAAATCTAATCATAATCTTCGGAACAATGAAAGACAAAAACATATTCTCAATGGCAAAAAAATTAAAATATAACAAAATAATCCTAACAAAAGCAAACATGGACAAAGCAAGAAATCCAATTAAAATAAAAAAATACTTCAAAAATCCAATTCTAACAAATAATATTAAAGAGTCAATAAACAAAGCAAAACAATTAGCAAAAAAGAATGATTTAATCTTAATAACAGGTTCTATCTTCTTAATAGGAGAAGCTTATCCCAACCTAGAATAAGTATCAATTAAATCTTCTATTATTATTTCATCAATATTCTTCTTACTACCAACACATGAACCAGCTTCTTGTAAAGTATAACCAACAATATCCTCAGCATAATACATAATACTTTCTGGATCAGCAAAATGATTATAACCAAATGTATGCAATATCTCATGAATCTCAGTAGTTGGATGACCACAGCTTCCAATATAAAATCCAGAAGCACCACTTCCAGTAGTTTCTGCAAAACCAGCAAGACCTACTAAAACAATCTTTGCCTTTAATATCTCATTACCTCTTACTCCAATTATCTGAGCAGTTCCTTTTGCATGCTCACAAATAGTCTCATATCTGTAAATAATTCCTTCTTCTCTTCTTACATCCACCTTATATTCATAACAATCCTCTATAAATGAGCAAGTTACATCTATATTTGCAGGCTCTTCAATCTCTTTAAAATTAACAACACCATTACTTGCATTTTCTACATTATCAAAAGCCCTTCTAATCTTCCTTGTTTCATAATCCCCGCATTCTTCTTTATTTTCAATAAAATACGTTATCGGCATATGATTCCAATGAAGCTTTTCAATCTCATCCTTTTTCTCAACAATCTCTTCTATCTTCTCAACAATCTCTTCATTCTTTTTTATAGTATCTTCTATCTTCTCAACAATCTCTTTCTTTACTTCTTTTTCTTCAACAACTTCCTCTGTTTTCACTTCTTCAATAAATTCACATCCAGAAATAAGTAATGTGCACATTAAAATAATTAATATTCTTTTCATTTCAATCAAAACAGAATTTAAAATATAAAAACTTATTCTTTCTTCATCCACGCAACTAAGGCATAGCACAGGGGAGTATCGGCAAGAGCGAAGCCCACTTTAAACAACCAATAAGGAATTATCAAACTAATAATAAAAGGAACAGTAAACTTAGGATTTATCTTATAAAAAGCAATAAACATAAACAATATAGTATCAATCAATTGACTAACACCAGTACTCAAATTATTCCTTAGCCACAAATACCTTCCATGAGTCTTCTTCTTCCAAAAATGAAAACTCCAAACATCATGGAACTGCGAAACAGCAAAAGCAATAACACTCGCTATTATCATCCTCAAACTGCTTCCAAACACAGAAGCAAATGCTTCTTGATTTCCCCATGTAGGATTAGCAGGCAAATGAATAGCA
>JAHWIT010000023.1 GCA_019322455.1 Candidatus Woesearchaeota archaeon | reverse complement strand
TCTTTTTTATAGTATCTTCTATCTTCTCAACAATCTCTTTCTTTACTTCTTTTTCTTCAACAACTTCCTCTGTTTTCACTTCTTCAATAAATTCACATCCAGAAATAAGTAATATACACATTAAAATAATCAATATTTTTTTCATTTCAATAAAAACAGAATTTAAAATATAAAAACTTATTCCTTCTTTAACCATTTAACCCCTAAATAACAAAAAGGAGTATCAATTAAAGCAAATCCAATCTTAAACAGCCAGTAAGGTATAATCAAACTGATAACAAAACCAGCAGTAAACTTAGGATTTATTTTATAGAAAGCAATAAACATAAACAATATAGTATCAATCAATTGGCTCACTGAAGTACTTAAATTATTTCTCAGCCATAAATACTTTCCTTGAGTCTTCTTCTTCCAAAAATGGAAACTCCAAACATCATGAAACTGCGAAACAGCAAAAGCAATAACACTCGCTATTATCATCCTCAAACTGCTTCCAAACACAGAAGCAAATGCTTCTTGATTTCCCCATGTAGGATTAGCAGGCAAATGAATAGCAAAATAAGCCATAACTAAAGTAAACAATAAAATAGCTATCGATATTAAAACAAATGCTTGAGCTTTTTTCTTTCCATGCACTTCAGCAATTATATCTGTTACTAAAAACAATATCGGAATAAAGAATATGCCAACAGAAACCCTAACACCAAATAAAGTAGTTATTTTAGTTCCTAAAGTATTAGCTAATACCAAAGAAACAATAAAAAATCCTAATAACAAATCTGTTTTTAATTCAATTGCTTTCATTAACTACCCCCTAAAAAAGAACAAAATTCAAGTTATATAAAAAGCTATTTCTTAAATTCCATTAATCCAGTTAATTTTTTCTCAAGAACTCTTCCTGTTTCTGTTTTTATCTTAAAATTTAAAGTATTAAAATTCTGAGTTAAATAAGTTATATTCCATACTTGCCCAGCATCTATTTTCTGTAATATTGCAATGATCTTAGTAGGATTCTCTGTTGAATATTCTTCTTCTTGCAGTTGCTTTGATATAGCCACAGCTTCGCTTAAATCTAATTTAACCTTATCTAAATCAAGTTTCTTAACATCTTTACTCTTCTCCTTCTTAAAAACATCTTCTTCTGGCTCTATTGTTATCTTTTTTCCAACATCAAAAGAAGTTAATTTATCCTTTTTCTTATCATAATATCCAATCTTCCAATTATAATCAGTACTCTCAATTATAAGAAAACCATGACTTAAATAAGTAGAGGGATTCTTTTTTTTCCACTTCTTAAACTCATTACTTTCTTCTAAAATCTTCAAAGCTTCTTTAAATAAAATCATGATTTCATCAGAAATCTCAATCTTTATATAGTTTTTCATTATATTCAGAATTATGTCACTACCAATTGAACTCAAAAAACTACTACAAAAACAGCATTACAGCTTTATAGGTAATCATAGTGCTATTAAAATCTGTACTTGGACAAAGAAGTCTTTACTAGACCAAGATTTCTGTTACAAACAAAAATTCTATAATATAAAATCACATCTCTGCTGCCAATTATCTACAACAATTGGTTTTTGTCAAAACAGATGTATCCTATGTTGGCGTCCTACAGAATATACAATAGGAACAACAATAAAAAATGAAGACAATCCAAAAGAATTAATTCAAAAAGCAACTAAAGCTCAACAAAAACAAATCTCAGGATTTAAAGGAAATAAACTAATAAACCTAAAAAAATTCAAAGAAGCACAAGAACCAAAACACTTTGCAATATCATTATCAGGAGAACCATTAATCTATAAAAACCTAAACAAACTAATTAAAGAACTAAAAAAACAAAATAAAACAACATTCATAGTAACAAATGGTTTATTACCAAATAGATTAAAAAACCTAGAACCACCAACACAACTATATCTTTCTCTAGATGCTCCTAACAAAAATCTTTTCGAGAAAATAGACAAACCAGTAATAAAAAATGCTTGGAAAAAACTAAACAAATCATTAGAAATTTTGAAAGAATTAAAAAACAAGACAAGAACAGTTCTAAGAATAACATTAATTAAAAACCTAAACATGATTGAACCAGAAAACTATGCAAAACTAATCAAAAAAGCAGATCCAGATTTTATCGAAATTAAATCCTATATGTGGGTAGGCTATTCTCAGCAAAGATTATCAATAAAAAACATGCCATTACATAATGAAATAAAAGATTTTGCAAAAGAAATCTTAAAACATTTAAAAAATTACAAATTAATTAATGAGAAAAAAGAATCAAGAGTAATCCTATTATCAAAAAACAAGAATACTAAAATTTAAACCTTTTTTGGCAAAGCTCCTTCAAGACCCTCTTCAGTTGAAACCTTCAATTCTCCAGCAAACTCTAACATATTAAAAGGAATTCCATATTTTTTTTCTAATGTTTCATAAACTTCTGGATTAGCAACTCTCACTAATATACTATGTCTGAAATAATCACTCCGACTTAATCCATAAAGTCTTCTGCCTATCTCTTCAGGCACTTGTTTTAATTTAGTTAAATTAATTATAGAACGTGTACTAAAATCATTCAAAATAACAGTTTTATTCACAGCCTCTCTTATCTTATCTTTTTCTCTGAAAAGGCCCCCAAACCATCCCTTTTCTTCAAAAGTCAAAACAGCTCCAATATATTCATTAACAACCCTCCCAATATGAACCTTGACAATTCTATCAGTATTTAAACCCTTTACTGAATAAATATCAAAACCAGGTTCATAGGTTTCTGCTACACGATCTATCATAAAAGCTAAGCCACTATATACACTATCAATATATTTTTTTGTAACATCTCTTCCAATTAATCTTTCAGCAGATTTACTAACTCCTTCTATTACATTATTCCTATTTATTACCAATATTGGTTTTTCACTGTCCAATTCCATAAGAGCTCTTGCTAATATACTATTTCTCCTAATTTCTTCAACCTCTTTCCTTATTTCAGTAACTCTTACATCAGCTTCTTTAACAGCTGTCCTTTGTTTTTCTAAAACATATCCAACACTCTTTGCAAGGGTTTCTTCATCAATTTTCACTCCAGCTTTCCCATAAAATGCTCTTAATCCCTTTATAGCTTCTTGGAACTGCATATGAGCATTTGCCCAATAATACTCCATACCACTTTTAACTTCAGCATTTTCTTTTTTTACACTAGTTAATTCTGTACTTTGCTCATCATAATCTTTTCTTAAGGAAGATAATTCTTCC
>JAHWIT010000022.1 GCA_019322455.1 Candidatus Woesearchaeota archaeon | reverse complement strand
GCGACTGTTCCAACTCCTCCTTTAGTTGGAGCTACACCTATAATAAAGAGTATAAAGATATTTGCAAGTATTCCAGTATTGATATTTGAAGAAAGAAAAATAATTGATGACAAGGTTAATTTATCCAAGGCAGATCCTGCAGCATATTATCAATTAGAACTAACTATTGATACAGCTGATATTGATAAATATGATTTTGTAGTTGAAGCAAAACCTTCTGAAGGCTTTGAAGATGTAAGATTTGAGTTAAAAAAGCCAGATGGAAAAGTTAATATATTTTTTGAGCAGACAGATGAAATTCCTGATAATTATGAGCTGGGAATAGGCTTAAAAAATAAGAGTGATGGTAAATTCGTAGAAATAAGAATTTTACAAGTAAATACAAACCCTTAAATGAAATCCTCAATCTTAAATTCTCTAAAACAATCATTTGCAATAAAAGATAAGAAATTGTTATTTTTAATGCTGTTTTTAGTTCAAGTTGGATTTATAGTTTTGATATCTTATTTGTTTGTGCATTATTATACTGTGATCATGGAGTTATTGAGTTCAATGATGCAGGCTGTTAATGAAATAGATTTGGAAAATATTATGGGTATTTCTAGATCATCTGTATTGTTTACCGGGTATAAACAAATGGTTAGAACATTTACAACTGCAATTACTGTTCTTTATTTTGCTTATGCATTGATTAATGGATTTGTTTGGAACCTAAGCAATCATATTGTTAATGGAAAGGAAGATTTTTGGAAATATCAATTACAATTTTTAGTATTGGCTTTGATTTTTCTTTTTCCAGCTTATATTTTTTTCAGAATAATTCTTAGTTCTTTGATAAAGCTTGATTTTCTTTATCCAATGAAGCTTATAACAGTATTAATTATTCTTATAACCTGGTATTTTATGATGATAGGTTTTGGATTAATTAATAAATACAAATTTAATCAGTTAAAAAAGCATTTGAAGCAGACATTTATTGTTGGTTATAGAAAAGCAGGGATTTTGATTCCAACTTATTTGATTATTTTAGCTGTTTTATTGGCTTTTTTTGGTTTTATTTATTTAGTTCAAGATTCAGTTTATTTATCTTTGCTTGTTTTTTCAATACTTTTGTTTCTTATTGCACTTATGTGGACTAGAATTTATTTTTTAGTTACAATGAAGAATATTCAGGAATAACTGCTTCCATCCCAGCAGTGTGTGCATAGTTTTTCTTTCGGCAAACCAATTGCTGCAACTAAATCACTTAATTTTTGATATTTTAAAGAAGTAAGCCCTAAAGTTTCTCTTATTTTATCTATCATTACTTTAAATTTTTCTGAATCTGGATTTGAATATGCTTCTAATTCTTCTCTTGCAAGATCTTCTCTTCTTTCTAGTTTTTTTATTGCTTTTCTTGCAGCAAGATCCATAACTGATCTTGACCTTGAAAAATTCAAGTATTCGCATCCATATACTAATGGAGGGCATGAAGGCCTCATATGAACTTCTTTTACGCCTGCTTTGATTAATCTATCAATAGTATCTTGTAATTGTGTACTTCTTACAATAGAATCTTCACAAAAAAGCAGACCTTTGCCATGTATTAATTCTCTTATAGGAATTAATTTCATTTTTGCAACTTCATTTCTTTTTTCTTGATTCTGAGGCATAAAACTTCTCGGCCATGTTGGTGTATATTTAACAAATGGTCTTTCAAATGGTATTTTTTTCTCATTTGCATAACCTAATCCATGAGCAATTCCTGAATCTGGAATACCTGCAACAATATCTATTGGAATATTATCATTTCTTGCAAGAGCAGCTCCACACCTATATCTAGTTGCTTCTACATTAATTCCTTCATAACCAGAAGCAGGATAACCATAATAAACCCACAAGAAAGAGCATATTTGCATTTTATCTCTTGGCTTTTTTTTCTGTTCAACGCCTTCTTCTGTAATTAAGACAATTTCACCTGGACCTAGATATTTACCTGTCTCAAATCCAAGATTAGGAAATGCGCATGTTTCTAATGTTGCTGCATAAGCTCCTTGTTTTTTTCCAATTATAATAGGAGTTCTTCCAAGTTTATCTCGTGCTACATAAATTCCTTTTTCAGTTAATAAAATCAAAGAGCATGAACCTTCAATAGCCTCTTGCGAATATTGAATTCCATCTTCAAAATTAGCCTGTTCATTTATTAAAGTCGCAACTAATTCTGTTGGATTTATTTCTCCTCCGCTCATTTCTGCAAAATGGATTTTTCTTTTTTTAAAAGCTTTTTTTGCAAGCTCTTCAAGATTTGCGATTTTACCAACAGTTACTATTGAATATACACCTAAATGAGATCCTATGATCAACGGCTGGTCTTCATAATCGCTAATAACACCAATACCTTTATTGCCGTGCATTTTTTGAATATCATCTTCAAATTTACTCCTGAATTGTGCATTTGTAATATCATGGATAAATCTTACAATTCCATCAGAATTCCTTACAGCAAGACCTCCTCTCATTGTACCAAGATGAGAATGATAGTCTGTTCCATAGAATAAATCTTTTACACAATCTTTTTTTGAAACAATTCCAAATAACCCGCCCATTTTATTCCTAAAGTTGATAGAAAATAAAATATTTATAAATATTATTATAAAAAAACAGTTCTATTTCAAAACAGCTTTTAAAGAAGCAATAGCAACTTCTATTTGTTTATTGGTTGGTTCTTTTGTTGTTATTTTTTGTATCCATAATCCAGGAGTATTTAGGATTTTGAAGATTAAGTTGTTTTTGAATTTAGAGCTTAATTTTAATATTTCATAGTAAACAGCTGCAATAACTGGAATTAGGATGATTCTTGCTCCTAATCTGATATACCAATAATCACTTATTATTAAAGAAAAGATTAATATTGAGATTGCCAAGACTATAACCAAGAAACTAGTTCCACATCTTGGATTGACTGTTGTGAATTTTTTTGCATTTTTTATTGTAAGTGCTTTTTTTGCTTCAAAACAATTAACTGCTTTATGCTCTGCTCCATGATATTTGAACAATAATTTGACATCTTTCATCAAGCTTATTGCTAAAAGGTAAATGAAGAATATTCCAATTCTTAATATTCCATCAATTAGATTGAATAATATTCCTTTATTGACAATTAATCCTGTTAAATAAAAGGGGATTACTATGAAGAATAATACTGCAAAAATAAATGAAGCAGCTATTGTAAGAATCATTTCTTTCATTGTTATTTTTTCTTTTTTTTCCAGCTGCTGGTTAGCGCTCCAGCTTAATGCTTTTATTCCTAAGACTAGTGTGTCAACTAAAACAAAGAAACCCCTTATAAAAGGAGTTTTG
Source organism: Candidatus Woesearchaeota archaeon (assembly GCA_019322455.1). GTDB lineage: Archaea > Nanobdellota > Nanobdellia > Woesearchaeales > WJKL01 > JAHWIB01. The sequence continues at coordinate 34 of JAHWIT010000022.1, read as the reverse complement.
AAGATTTTGCTTTTTCTTTTTAGTTTATGTTTTT
>JAHWIT010000021.1 GCA_019322455.1 Candidatus Woesearchaeota archaeon | reverse complement strand
TCCTTTCTATGATGCAGAATAAGATACAATAATAGTATTGATTCAAACAAAATAATCAAAGTTATCAAACCTATTGCAACAAGCAATTCCACCAAAGGAATATCCATTCCGAAAAAAAACATTTTATACACCTCTTTTTTCTAATTTTGTTTTTTTATAATATAAATATTTCTATTTTTTAAAAGATTCTATCTTTTCTTCTATATGTTTAAATGCTTTATCGCAGTATCTAATAACTACATTTTCTGGCCAACCTTTTTCAAATAACATTTTTTTAATCTCATTTTTTGTATAACCTTTCTTGACAGCTTCAGATAAAAAAGCATTTAATGCTCTTATATAAATTTCTTTTTTTGTTTGAAATTTATAAGTTAATATAAACATAACAGATAATATTACTACCAAAACTAACATTAATAATGAATTAAGTTTATTCTCTATTAATATAGTTGGTTTTTCTAAAAGAGGCTCTGTTAAATAATCTTCTATATTCAGTTTATAATTATATTCTTCTAACTTTCTATCCTTTTCATATAATATTGCTCTTAATAAATAATCTGATTCTTCAAAATATTCATCATATCTATATTTATAAGCTGTGATCTTAATATCATTTGCTTTTATTAAATATGGTCCAAAGTATTCTGCTAATACTGTTTTAGGCAATGAAGAATATTCATCTACATTAAATTCAACATCAAATCTTTTATCTTCATTTGCTATATTAAATATAAACATATAAATATCTAAGATACCCTCTTCACTAATATCTGGTATTAATAAAAACTGTGGAATATCAATATAATTTTTAAGTGTTTTATTATGGATTATATCTCCATCTGCACTAACAACTAAATATATATCCTTTTCTTTAGCATCAGTCATAGGAATATCTATTATAAAATTAGTTTGAATTGTTTCATCTTGTTCTAGTTCACCATAATACTGACTAGGACTTGTATTCCATTGAAGAAGTCTACTATGTATTGGACTTGCTGCTGCAAATCCAGTCATATCTGAATTTTTCCAGTTTTTACCTAATTTTCTAATAAATGAAGGAAAGGATTCTGATTCAATAGGAGGCTCTATCTTAATATTAATATTTTTAATTGGATTTTTTCCGTTATTTGTAAATTTGACATCAATATTTTTCGATGTTAACATTGAAGAACTAAATGAATATGGATACTCTAATGTTGTTTTATATTCTATTTCTCCAATCTCCTTTTCAGTTTCTATTTCTAGACATTTTTCAGTTTCTATTTTTATTTTTGGTTCACATCCAGGAGCATTCCATACAATAAAAGTTGTTTTTGTTCTTATAACATCTTCTTCAGTACATTCTTCTGGATCCCATACCTCTATTTCTTTAACTATAAAACAGCCAGAAGGTGGTGTTGGTGTTGGCACTGGAGTAGGTATAGGCGTTGGTGTAACATAACCATTACCACTAGGAGCTAATCCTGTTATTAAACTTACAGTTCTAATTTTAATAAACATAAAAAGTACAAGGAGAATAACAATACCAATTAATATAATCAAAATTTTACTATCTTTAATCTTATTAATCATTTTTATCTCTTTTTTAATATTTTTATTATTATTGATATATAAAAATTTAATGTTTTAAATAAAAAAATTAAATAAATTGTTCAGCTTTTTTGATTTCCTCCTGAGCTATCTTTATCTTTTCCTGAGCTAATTTTACCTTTTCACCAGCTATCTGCTTTACTCTTTTCTCCAGTGCCTTTTTATCATTTTCTAGTTTATTTTTTTGCTCTGCTAATAATTGATTTTGTTTCTTTTCATCATCAAATCTTTTCTGCAGTTCCTTCTTTTCCTTATTAATCTTAGTTTTTTCTTCTTTAATGAATCTTTCTGCTTGTACCTTTTCTTTCTTCAATAAATTTTCTGTCTGCTTCTTTTCTTGCTCTAATAATTCTTTTACTTTCTCTTGTTCAGCCTTTATTTTATCTTCATTCTTAATCTGTTCTTCTCTGATTTTATTTTCAGCTAATTTTCTTTCTTCAAATAATTTCTTTTCTGCATCTAATTTTTCTTGTTTTAATCCTCTTTTCTCTTCTCCCAACAAATCATTCTGCTTTTTAATCTGCTCTAATCTTATTTCTTGTTGTTTTTTCAGATTCTCTGCTTTTGATTTTTCTTTTTGCAGCACTAACTCTGTTTTTGCCTTTTCTTCCTGAAGTAATTTTTCTGTATCCATCTTTTCTTTATCTAACTGTATCTCTGCTTGTTTCTTTTCATTTTCTAATTCAAATTTCTCATCCCTAATCTTCTTTAATTCTTCTTCAATTTGTTTTTTATATTCTTCAATCTTCTGCAGTTCAAAATTCTTAGCCTCATTTTCCTGCTTAACATTTCTTAATTCATCAGATAATAGATTCTTTTGCTGTTCTATCTTTTCTTTTTCTAATTGTATTTCATGCTCTGCTTTTTCTCTTTCTTGTCTTAAAAGTTCATCAGTTTCTAATTTTTCCTTTTCTAATTCATGCTTTTCCTCTTTAATCTTTTTTAATTCATCTTCTATCTGTTTTTTATAATCCTCTATTCTCTGTAATTCAAAGTTTTTAGCTTCATTCTCTTGTTTTATATTTATAAGCTCTTCAGCTAATTGATTTTTGTACTTCTCTATCTTATCTTTTTCTGATTCAATTGCCTTCTTTGCAATTTCTTTTTCCTTTTCCAGCAGATTTTCTGTCTGCTTCTTTTTCTCTTCAAGAAGTTCCTTAGCCTTCTTCTGTTCATCTAATAAAACAGCATTCTGTCTTTTTGCTTGTTCTAATTTTGCTTCAATCTGCCTTTTATAATCTTTAATTCTGCTTTTTTCATTCTCAATAAATTTATTTGACTGTGCTTTTTCCTTTTCCAGCAATTCTTCTGTTTGTTTCTTTTTCTCTTCAAGTAATTCTTTTACTCTTTTCTGCTCTTCTAAAAGAACATCTTTAGATTTCTTTTGTTCTTGCT
>JAHWIT010000020.1 GCA_019322455.1 Candidatus Woesearchaeota archaeon | reverse complement strand
TTAAATGGACTATCCCTACTGTGTTTTTTGAATATCTCTTTAATCTTATCTTTACTTACTAAATCAATTAATTTATCATAATCTTTGTCAGAGAAATTATTAAGAACTTGCCTTATCTTCAAATGAATCCACAATTCTCTTTCTAATTGTTTCAACTCTTTCTTATAATCTTTATTATTAACAATACAATCAGCTAATATCTTTGCTGCCTTTAACCCAGGAACTAATCCACCCCCGGTTGTTGCCTTAACATGCCCAGCAGCATCCCCTACTAAAAATATATTATCTTTCTGCACTTCTATATTCTTATTATATACTGGAATTAATCCGCCTTGTTTCTCAATAATATCTTCTTCTTTTAATCCCCTTAATCTTAAGAACTCCTTGAAATACTGCCTTGGATAGCTTTTACAAGCCACCCCCACCCGAGCTGTATCATTGGATTCAGCTACAACCCACCCAAAAAAATCAGGGCAGGTACTTCCAAAATAAGTTTCATAACAATTAGAATCAAATTTACCACTAACTCTTGCTTGTATTCCAGTATAAAACTCTCTGTTCTCAAACATATTTACTGATTTAGCTACACTAGATAAAGGACCATCTGCTCCAATTATTTTTTCTGCCTTTACTTTAACAGTTTTATTATTCCTTTTATCAAGAAAAACAGCCTTTCCTTCTTCAATACCTGTAAATTTGTGGTTTAAAACAATTCTAGCACCGCTATAAACTGCTTTTTTAGCAAGATACTGGTCAAACTTCATTCTGTCCAAAACAAGCTCTTCTGACAGCTCTAATTCAACAGAATTATTCAAAGAATGAACCTTAACCTTACTTAGTTTATTAACTATAAACTCCTTTTTTATCTTAATAATCTCTTTTATCTTGCCTGTTACAATGCCAGTACACTGCACTGGCTCGCCTATAATGTCATGTTCTTCATAAACACATACTTTCTTGCCTTCTTTTGCTAATAAACTAGCTACAAAGCATCCTATAGGCCCAGCCCCAATAATAACTATCATTGACTGAAATAATTAGAATTCAATTAAAAAGATTTTGTAAAAATAAGAATTATAAGGTAAAAAAGAAAAAATTTAGTAATAAGTTTGCTCTTGTCCAGGCTCTTCTTCGTCTTCTTTAAGTCTTTTAAAGCCAACTACTAGTCCAACTACAACTAATAGTACAACTAAAACAACTAATCCAACTTCTAAGCCTTTCTTTAGATTAAGTCCTTGTTTTGCTGGTTCAGCAACATTTGCTTTTAATACAAACTCTTTCAATACCTTGTCTCCACTTTTAACCTCTACTCCAAATGCTTGTTCACCAACTGTTGCATCTTTCTTAGCTGCTACATAGACATAAACCATCTTTGTTTCATCAGCGTCTAAAACAACAACATTTGGACTCACTTTAACATCAGCCCAGTCACCAGCTTCAACTGACACTTGGTAAGTTATTGCTGAACTTCCTGTGTTGCTTAAACTTATTGGATAAACAACTCCACTTTCACCAGCAACAACATCTTGAACATCACTACCTACTGTTATAATTGTTTGTCCTTTATCTTCATCAGGAACACCACAAACTTCATTCTCAACAACAGTTATTGTTTCTGTTGTGCTTACTTCTTCATCTCCTTCGTCATATTCAACACTAACTTCAACTTCATAATCTCCTGGCTCAGCACATTGAGGTATTCTCATAAACAAGTCTTCACTTGTTACAGAATCTTCTTCTTCTACTTCATCAAGCCAAGCAGAATCACTTACACCAAGAGCAGGAACAGAAACTCTTACTCTTACTCCTTCTTGATCTCTTTCTCCATTGTTTTTAATTCTTACATTTGTAATTAATGCTCTGCCAGCTTTAACAACTCCGTCAGGATTAAAGATAACATCTTTTATTCTCATTGAATCTCTTGGAGTTGAAACATCAAGCATAATATTAAATTCAACTTCATCATCATCATTTCTATTAGAAACTTCAATTCTTAATTTATATTCTTCAGCATCCATTCTTTCAGGCAATTTTAGATTTAATGTTTTGTAATAAGTTCTGCCTTCTTTAACAGTGAATGAATCTGTTTCAGCTTCTGCTAATTCTTCATCATGATCTAATCCGTCAATCTCTGCTTTAACAACAATATGCTCATCATCTTCCAAAGCATATATCTTAACTTTAACCTCTACCTCGTCATCTCTTATCAAATCTCCTCTTAAATCATTTGCATCATAAGTATCTCCATTTACTTTTACTTGTCTTATTTCAACAGGTACGCTGTCCGCTTTTACTATTCCAGAAACAGCTAGTAAGCCTATTAACAATAGTGCAATTACACTTAAAAATTTAATTTTGCTTCCTTTCATTTTTTTCCTCCTCTAACTTTTCTATTGAATTTGAACCGTAACCCCCCTGTTATCTGAACATTGAAAATAATACTTCTTTATAAAGCTTTTGGTTTTTTTAGCATTATTAAGTAACTACTATCAATAACTATTATTCAATGACAAATTCTCTATAAATAACTCTTTTAATTTTATTGTTACCTACACTAATTCTAACATAATAATAACCAGGCTCAACATCTTCAGGCAATATCAAAAATAAATCCTTTGAAACATCTCTTCCATCCTTTAAATCAAAAGGACCAACTGAATAATAACTGTCTAATTCTAAAGCTCTTGCACTTACTACTAAATCCTTCAAATCCTTGTCACCATCATTAACCAATCTTATATTTAATTGTAAAAGTTCATTTCCATTAACAACATCATTCATCATAATTCTTGATATTGTTAACTCATTCCTTTTTGCTTCCTCAGCTAATTTATCTAATATAGTTACAACACAAATATCAGATGCACTAAATCCATCTGTATCTGTTACAGTAAATATAACATTATCTTGTCCATCCCATTCATCATCCTTTGTTGTAATTGTTGCAACATGAGATTTTGAATCTATACTAACTCTTACATGCTCAGTTCCTGAAGCTCTCCAGCTAAGTTCACTAACTGGATTATCATCAGTAACATATTTATCTAAATCAAGAGAAACACTTCCTCCTTGTTTTAATTCAACATTAGGAATATTTCCAATTATTGGAGCTTCAGTAATCTTATTTACAATTACTCTAAAACTATCTCTATCACTATTTTCTCCGTCTGAAACCTCTACAGTAACATCAGTATAACCTCCACCCTTTGTTGTACTGCATCCAATATATCTATTTGAATATACTGAACATAAAGTTAAATCTTCATTTGTTTGTCCTACAATATTGAATCTTAAATCTTCATCAGCAGTATCAGAATCAGTTACATAATTCCATAAATCGATTAAAGGAATTGATCTAAGATCATCATCATCTTCTACTAAACCAACTGCTTCTCCTTCTTCTAATATATAATCAGGAATTCCTTCTAAAACAGGTGCACTAGCTGAAGCAACTCCAGAAACATATACAGTTACTCTTTCTGTCTCAACAAGATTATCCTTTCCATTACATAAATTACTGTCTCCAACTCCACTAACTAAAATAGTATACCATCCTTGACTATTTGGAGTCCATTCAAATTCAAATCCTTCTGCATCAACAACATTACTATTTGCATTAACGCTCTTTGTCTCTGAATAAACAATAGTTCCGCTGTTATCAGTTACTTCTAAAACTAACTCAGTTGGAATTGAATTTAAAACATATTCTTCATCAGCATAATTACTTATCTTATCTCCACTTATTGTTACTGTTTCTCCAACAGAAACAAACTGGTCTGAAACCTTTAAATTATTTAATAAAGTATAACACATATCATTAGGATCTTCTTCTAAAACATGAAATTCACTACTTACTTCTTGTTCTTCACTTGTAAGACATTTATCGTCTATAACAAAAGTAGTTACAACAACTCTATAATCTCCTTCGTCTTCAGGAGTCCATGTAAATTCAACCCTTCTACTATTACTATAAAATATCATTACTGTTTGTTCATCTTCATAAACCAAATCATCATTCTCATCATAAATCTTTAATGTAATCCTTGTTTCAACACTATGATGTTGATTTAATTCAGGTGGTCTATAACCTACTGTTCCAGTATTACTAAGCGCAGCATAAGTACTTCCATCTAAACTTGCATCAATTTCCATTACTACAGGAACATTTTGTTGCACATCATTCAATACCTCTAAAGTATCAATTGGTGCTCTGCAAACATCCTTTTTGCTTAGATAAGCAGTACTATATTGTATATTAGCATTTCCATGCCAAAAAGCCTTGATTCCATATGGAATATATCCATCTTTGTAAAAATATACAGCATAATATCCAGATGCTGGTAAATCTGTTGGATAAACTAATTGTAAAAACTCTGATGTACCACTATTTTGTATATCTCCATTCCACAGTGTTCCACTAACCTGATTACAATTTTCATCAGCACATATATATCCAATTGCACTAACATCAGTAACAGGATTAGTTGAATAACTTATACTTCCTGAATCTAATATTGTTGCTTCTCTTAATGCATATTCAACAGGAACATCAGCATAAACAACACAGCTTAATAAAACCATTAAAAATGCAAAGATTCCAATTAAAATTTTTCCTTTCATTTTATTTACCTGTCGGATTTCCTTGTTCTCCGCCTATATTAGGACCTGGTCCTCCTCCATTACTTTCTTCTTGATTACTTAATAAAGCCCAAAGTAATCCTATACCAAGAGTTGCCCAAAAACCTCTCTTGCCATTTCTTTTACATTTTCCACTACGAACTAAATGTGCTTTTCTAACATCATCAGGATATCTTTCAGTTATCCAATCATAATTATCTCTATCACCTAAAATAGAAGTAAAATCTTTCTTTCTTAACTCATTAAATTTTTCCCAGTTATCAAATTCCCCTGCACCATACGCCATAATTCCAAGTGTTACAAAATGTTTTTTTCTCTCTCTTTTTCCAGCATCATCACTTTTACTTGTATCATTTGCTCCTAAAAAATGATATTTTTTTGAAGTTATACCATATTCTCTTTTTTTAGTTTCCAACTCTGAATTTTCTAACCTTCTTCTTGCAACCTCTGCTGCTTTTAAAGGATCTTTTGCATTAGCTTTTATATATTCTCTATTTTGCTCAACAACTTTATCCAAAGCAGCTCTTGTAGCTAAAAGCTGATCTATATCATAACCCATCAGATCTTTATATCCTGAAGGATTTGCAGGATCTTTTTTAAGCTGTTTTTCAACCTCTGCTCTTACTTTGATATTATCATATTGTTTTGTTGTAGAATCATAAAGCTTCATACCTTCAGCAATTGTTTCTAACTTATTTTCATAAGCACTAACTTTAGTGGGTATAGCATCAGGACTTCTAACATAAGCAATATCCTTTGCAAAACAACCACCTAATACATTTACCAATAAAGCTCCAGTAGTAACTATTTTTGCACAAAGACCTAAACTAGATCTCTTTCTATATAGAGAATCATCATTTTCATTTAAATCCATTTTTATTTCCCTCAATCTTACTATTTAATTACCATTCAATAGTAGTTATTTAAAAAGGTTTTGGAATTGCAAAGCAATTCTGAAACTTTGAAATGATATACATTTCATATGTTATGGTTTTGAAAATGTTAGCACTTTCATATATTTTTTTTTAAAATAAGAACCTCTTTTCTAATAAAATTAATGACCAAACAACTGTTTCATAAGTTTTAAACGCTCAGGATCAACCTTATTAATATCAATACCTTTTTTACTAACTGGTCTACTTACAATTGGCTTAACAGGTTTAGCAACCACAGCACTTCCTGCTCTTTTTGCTTCTGCTAACTCTTTTTGAACATCAGCCAATTGTTTTTCATAATCCTTTTTCAATTCATCAAATTTTGCTCCATAACTCTTCTTAAATGCCTCAAAAACACGGGGATCAGCTCCACTTGCTCTAGCTAATTGATCTCTAAGAGCATTAACATCTGTTTCATATTTATTTCTTAAATCTGTAAGTTTTCCTTCAAAATCTTTTTTTGCAGCAACTGCTTCATCTCTTGCGTTCAGAGCATTGCTTGCTTTTTCATTTGCTTCAGTTAATTTTCCTTCTAATTCAGCAACTCTAGCAGGATCTCCGCTTGCTTTTGCTTCAGCTACTTTTTCTTTTATAACATTAGCCAATTTCTTTACAAATCCTGGATCCTTCGCATTTAATAAACGTTCATATACCTTATTTCTTTCTTCACTTGATTTATACTTGTTTTTGAAATCTAAAACTTGATTTTCCAAAGAAGTTTTCACAGCAACTACCTCGTCTCTTACTTTAATAGCATCGCTTGCTTTTTTATTTGCTTTTTCTAATTGCTTGTTTAAATCAGTGATTTTAGCAGGATCAACCTTGTTTTCTTTTGCTTTAGTTAATTCATCTTCTATTCTCTTTTTCTCAGTTTCTAGTCTTTCAACTTGTCCTATTAATTTAACTACCTCTCCATCAGATTGTTGTTTTCCAGTAATTGCTTTATCTTTTTGTGTTTCGAATCTTTCAACTTGTCTTTCTAAATTATTAGCTTTTTCTTCAGCTTCTTTCCTTGCAGCAACTGCTTCTTCTTCCTTTTTTACAGCATCCTCTGCACTTACATAAGCACCACTTATTTTAGAAGTAAGTTGAGCAACATCATCCCTTAATGATTCGTCAGAACTTATTTTATATTCATATGCTCCCCAAGCAGCTCCTAATAATGCAGCAGCTGCAACTAATTTTCTAAACCAGCCCCATCTGCTTGGACCTTTCCTTGCTCTTTCTTTTTTCAGCTTCTGTCGCAAACCATCTACTTCATCTGCCACAGTTTTAATTCTATATTCTCTTTTCTCTAATATTTCATCTCTTGCTCTTACTTCTTTTCTTAAATTTTCTATTTTTTCTACATAATAACCTTCAGCTTTTTTAAAAGAACCACTTATACTATTTAAACGTCTTAATTTTTCATCTTTGTCTCCGTCTTTTTCTTTTTCAATTTCTCCTCTCAGCTCTTCTATTTGATTAGCAAGCCCCAATATATCTTGTTTTCCTTCTCTATCTTTTGCTTCCATTACTGCTTTTAATTCTTGATCTCTTGCTTCGCTGTCTAAGGTTTCTGCCTCAGTTATCAATCTAATTATATAAACATTATCTATTTCAAAACCAAGATTATTCATTGTCTTTTCAATAGTATTTACTATCTTTAGATTTGTAGGACTTTCAGCATCAGGTGGAAATTCTCTTGAAACCTCTCTTTCTAACCCTCTTTTATAAAAACAATTTGGATATCCTTTATTTAAGAAAAAATCATAATTTTGTTTTAGATCCTTATTAACTAACTTACTATCAACATTTTTCTCTTCTATATTCTTTCTTACTTTTTTATCTACATCCTTTAAATCTCTTAATGTCTTTGCAACCCAATGATGAATTAAAATATCTTTTCCTAATGAACCAATAATATGTATTAAATTATCAATCTTTCCTTTATAATCCATTACCAGAGCCTGTTTATCTTTATTTATTTCTCTCATCAAATAATGATTATTTCGTTCTTCTAACTCTGGTTTATCTATTTTATTTAATCTGTCAGAAGAACTTTTTAATTCACTAATTTTTTGTTTTAATGTTTTTGAGTAATTATCTAAGTTAACTTCCACTTCCCCATTCTCATACTTATGATAAATCTCAGATATCACACTATAAATCATTTCAGTCTGATCTAATACATTATTGAAGTTTGTAGGATCATATCCAACTGTAGATGCTTGTCCTAATAATTCATCTAATCCTTCTCTTAGATTAGTCATTCTTTGCTTATAACTAGTCTCAAATGCTTCTTCTAATCTGCCACTTCCTTCAAGTTGTTCTTTTATCTGATCTTCAGAATCACGACTCACATCTGCATCAACATTTGTGAAATCGTCTCTAACATGGACAGCTGCAGTTAAACCCGAAGATTTTGACTCTCCTGTATAAGCAGCAACTGGTCCAGTCACTTTTTTTGCTGCTCCACCTGTAGCTCCAATAGCAGTAATTTTTGGAGTTTGAGGTTGTTCACTAGGTTGTGGAGATTCAGGTTGTTGTGGTTGATCTGGTTGAGCTTGATATTTAGGATTCTGCATCATTTTTTCTAAAGTTGCTTTTAATAAATTTGCAGCTTCTGCAATTTGTTCTTTTTTCTCTTCTGGCATTTTTATCATTCCTCAATTCTAAAAAATTTTTTATATTGTGCAATTAAATCTTTTGAAAAACCAAAAGCATCTGAATATTTATCCATTAATTTTATCACTTCTTTTGGTGTTTGCTCTGGATTTTGTGCTAGTTCTTTAACATCACTTAATATTTGCTCCTCTAAACTTGGCTCTGGAGCAGAATCTCGAGTTATATCCTCTCTTGGTTTATCTGGTAAACTTGTAAATAATTCATCTACTCTTGTAACTGTTGTTGTCGTTTGTTTTTCATCCTTTTTTTCTGGAGGAGGAACATCTT
>JAHWIT010000183.1 GCA_019322455.1 Candidatus Woesearchaeota archaeon | reverse complement strand
TTGATTTTGTTTTGAGTTCACATTCATTTTATTATTTGCCTGAATGGGAAAATACATTAAGAAGAGTTTATGATTCATTAATTCCAGGAGGAGCTGCTTGTATTGTATTGGGTTCTGAGGATAGTTCATTGATTAAATTAAGAAGAGAATTTTTTCCTGAATTGTATTCTGCTTCTCCTAAAACAGCAGAGGATTTAGAATCTGTTTTGGATTCAATGAAAATTCCTTATGAATCAAGTTTAATTCATTCCAGAATTGATGTAAGTGATAAAATAGATTTTGAAAAACATCTTAAGGGAATTGGAACTTGGAAGCCTTCATTAAAGGCTTTGTTTTCTTTTATGTTAAGAACAGATTTTACTAAGCTTAGTTCTGAGATGCGGAGAAGGTTTAAAAAAGCTGTTTATTCTAGAAGTAATAGAAGATATTTAGGTTTAGTAGATAAAGCAATATGGCTGGAAAAGCCTGGCAGTTATGAGAGAAAAGATGTAAGTGAAATTAAATGTGAAAAATTTACTTTGGGAGAGTTTGTTGAAAAATTCAGACCAATGATTGAGAATCATTTTGAAGAGGATGTTGCTTTTTTAAGTCCTGGGTTGAGGGAGGTATATTATTCTATATTAGCTTTGGATTGTGTTTTAACACATCCTCTTTCTAGATTATCAATAATGAGTAAGAATAGTGCATTAGTTACACAAGATGATGATGCTAGGCCAATTCCTATACCTAAGCAGAGAATTAATGATTTTTGTATAATTGATCCTGATCAAATTGGATTTAAGGATTGTGCTGGATTACAAGATGATATGTATATTCTTATGTTTACTTTAAGTGCTGATACTCAAGCATATTTATTTGATTGTATTGGCCAGGAATATGGTTTTTTACCTGAAGAAGATAAAAAAGAGGTTAGTAAGAAAGAATTTTTTAGATTGATTTTGAATATTTTTGATAGGTTTAAACACAATCAAATATTTTCTAACAGACATGATGGTTCTACACATATTGGAATATATCTTATGTCAGATTTTTTAGATAGGAAGAAGTTAAAGACTCCTGAAGAGGTTACTCCTAAATTGGCTGAGTATTATAGAGAGTTGGGGATTGAAGTTCCTGTTTCATTTTAGAAAGTCTCGTAGAAAAATTAAAAAACTTTTTATAATTGTTATACTTTTATAATCATATGGTAGATATCGAAAGAAAAGTTACAGAAGGAAATATTACTGCATATTATGAAGATTATTCTGGAAAAATTGAAATCAAAGATTTACAGGTTGGTTTAGAAAAAGTTGATGTTCAGTATAGTATTCGGCCTCATAAAATTAAAGGGTGTAAGGGAAGAGAAGAATCTATGATCATTAGGTTCCTAAGTACCAATATTGATTGTCGAATCTATTGTGAAAATGATAAAATAGGAAATATTAGTATACCTGATTTTAAACCAGATTCTGAAAAAACACCAGAAGAAAGAGCTGCAAGGGCATGGGAAGCTGCAAATGACGAGATATTGGGCAGTTCTTCAGGAAGATTAAAAAAAGCCAAGAAAATATGGGATAAAATATATGAGGAACTGACGAAGATATCTCTTGTTCAAAGATATATAAGAGGTCTTGATAAATATGTTACTGAAAAGGAAGAAGAATCTAGAAAGAAAAGCGATGTAGTTAAAAGGGAATTAAACCAAAGACAAGAAGAATTAGAAAGAAAATTTAAAGGTAAACCAGATCCATTAGATTCTTTGGTTGCTCTTGTTGAATCTGAACAATAATAAAGTTTTTGCCTATTTCTATAGTTTCATTTTAAAAGGCCTCCTATGAGTTTCCATCAATTTTTTAAATAACTTTGATTTATATTAGATTATGGAAGAAGGTAAACACATACCTAAAAATCATCTTATTGATTATGCTGATATGTTTCTCTACATAGAAAGTGGCCGAACTGAAGAAGCGCGTGACAAGGAAAATGACCTCAGAGAATATGGTGCGAATATCAGAGAAATTAAAGAAACAATAGAAGGTCATTTAGCTGAATGTGAATCATGTAAAGAGTTTTGTGATGGTCTTTATGAGACCAACAGATTAATTAGAAAAATGAAATTGCCAAAAGCTCCTGCTGGGTTCTATGAGGCAGCGTTTTGGAAAATAGATCATTCTGAGTATTTTGATATGAAAGGATTAGAGTCTTATCTAAAAAGTAAAGCAATAGCAGAAGCTTTAGATATAAAATTTGAACAAAATGAAATATTTGATGAACATATGGAAGCTTGTAGTTCTTGCAAGAATCATTATAGAGTTCGTGTATCTTTAACGCAAGCATTGTTTTCTGAAGAATAAAGATTGTTTAATATAATCTCTAAGTCATTTGGTTATCCTAACAAATTTTTTAATCTGTCATACATCGTTTTAAAGAACCCTTTTTTCTCAGGTATCACTGTATGATTCTCCTGTATTGTATGATTCTCCTGCTGCATTTTAAAATTATTAGTAAGTTCTTCTAAAGTAGGAAAATCAAATTCTCTTCCTTGTACTTCATAATTATTAAGTAATCCTTCTTCTACAAAGATCTCTATTTTAGCTTCACTAACAACACAAGGTTTTCTTTGAGCCATGTGAATTGTGCCAGTGATTTTGTTTTTAACAGGTGCTGCCCATTTGACTGTATGTTCCTCATATCTGCAAGTGCCGCCTTTAGTTTTAATTTTAGTAGATAGTTCAGAATCATCTTCTAAAACCAATTTTGCAATATTCTTAGTATAATGATTGCAATAATGACAACCATAAACTCCATCAGGATACATATAACCCATGCCTTTCTGATATGCCCTTTCAATGCTCTTAGGTATAATATCTGGTAATTCTGAGAAGTATCTTAGCATTTCAAAAGGCGCTTCAAAGGTTCTTTCATCATAAACTATAACATCTTTTGGATGATCTTCATTTACCTTAGGTAAAGTTGGCATTGGAAGTTTCTTATCATCCTCAGTTGAGATAAAATCTCTAGGTCTTAGTATCATTTTAATCCTCCAATTTCTTGGAATAAAAGAATTATAAAAAGCTTTTGGGTTTTAGATAAAGATTAAACTTTTGAATTTGAAATTTCAGCAATTTTTCTTTCTACTCTACTAATGCTTTCTTGCATTTCTTTAGAAAGATCAATATTATACATTTTTGCCAAAAGAACAATGAACATTAATGTATCTGCAAGTTCTGTTCCAAGTTCTTTTGTATTAAACCTTTCTGGTCTGTGATATTCATTTGTAATGTGTCTTGCAACTTCACCAACTTCTTCTACTAGGTGTACAACTGCACTCTGCTTTGTATGAGCTCTCCTGTTAGGCATTTTATCCATTTCAGAAAAAACTCTCATAATCTCTTGCTGGAATTTTGTAATATCCATAAATAGAATAAAATTTTATTTTCTATATAAATTTTGTGAAAGTAAGTCTCTAAGTCATTGGGGGATGTTATCCCAGACTGCCTTATAACTATATATATTTTAATAAAATTGGTTTTATTCTTCCAATTGTTCTTGCCATGTTGTATACTTTCTCAAAATCAAAATCAAACTCTACAGTAATTTCTTTGCTAGATTCATTAGTTCTAATTGTATCAATAAAATTACATTCTTCTACAAATCTAACTCCATATACTTCTTTTAACGTATCTAAAATAGCTTTTTCAAAAAATCCTTTAATTGGTCTAAAGCTTTCAAAAAGTCCATTATTTTTTTGATCTTCTAATGCATCAGATAATTCCCCAAATTTTAATCTTTTACAAACTAAATCTATTTCTTCTAATATCTCTGTAAATCGTGGAAGTCTAGTCAAACCGATTCCAGAATGTATTGCTCTTATAAAATAAAGATTATTACATTTTAATTGTTGAGAATCTTGTGGATTTGCTCCTATTAATCTCATAGCTTCTTCAAAAAAAGAATCATAAGCAGCATGACATTTATATTCCCTTATAGGAACAATTACTTTATCAATATCATCTACTCTTAAATGAAAATATCTTCCTCTACCCAACTTATTTACTACATAATACTCTAAATCTTCTTTATTTTTAGGTTTATAATCATGATAATCCCACCAAGTAGGGATTTCAAAAATAAAAAAAGGCCAAAATTCTGGAAGTTCCTTTTTATATTGCTCACAAATTTTTCTTACTCTTTCTATATCTCCTTCTCTCCATAATTCATAGCTATTATCATACCAATTATCAGACGTACCTTCCCACATATGATAATGGAGTCTTGGAATAAACCTTCTTTGTTTTTCTTCTTTAAATCTTCCAATTAGAACTCTTCCATTATCTTCTACCTTTAAGCATTCCTCTTCAAGACTTTTTTTAATTTGTTCTTTAGTGGTTGTCATTTTCTTTTCTGTTATTATTCTATAGTAATATAGAGGTTTTTAATAAAAATAATGCTTTATTTTTTTGTCAAAATAAAAAGATTTATAAATAATCTTTAATTATGTCTTAATATGGCAGTAAAATTAGATTTAAATGATTGGAAAATATTGAATCAATTAGACCTAAATTGTAGGCAAAGCGATGCTGAGATAGGTAAAAAAGTAAGGTTAAGCAAGCAAGTAGTTAATTATAGAATTAAGAGATTAGTAAATGAAGGGATAATAACTGCTTTTTTTCCTCATATAAATACAGCAAAACTAGGCTATGGAATCCACAAGATCTATTTGCAGTTTAGAGCATTAACCAAAGAAAAAGAAGCAGAAATGTGGAATTATCTTATAAAACAGCCAAACATAATATGGGTTATATCTTGTTCTGGAAAGTGGGATTTAATCTTTGGCATAGCTTCTAAGACAATAGAGCAATTCGACAAAGTTTTAACAGATTTTATGAACAAATACAGTGAATTTATTGTAAATAGAGCCATAACAGTTTTTAATAAGGCAACATTGCATCATAGAAAATGGCTGCTTAAGCAAAAACAAGAGCCAGTTTATTGGTTGCTCGGTGGCAAAGTTGAAGAAACAAAAATAGATGAAACTGATAAAGAAATTTTAAGAATTCTTAATGAAAATGCAAGAAAACCTATAATTGAAATTGCAGAAAAAGTTGAAATATCAAGCAGTCTGACAATACAAAGAATAAAGAAACTGAAAAAACATAGAATTATTGGAGCATTTAGAATTGGACTAAATAGAGAAAAATTAGGAATGAATTACTGCAAATCATTTATCTATTATCAAAATAAAACAACAGAAAAAGAAAATCGATTGTTGCATTATTGCTATAATCTGCCAAACATAACAGGAGTTTCTCAAAGCATTGGACCATGGGATCTTGAGTTGGAGTTTGAAGTTAAAAATTATGATGATTTTCACAAAATAATGAAAGAAATGAAAAATAGATTTCCATTAATAAAAAATTTTGATACTGTTTATATTGAAAGAGAATATGGATTGAGTTACCTTCCAGAAGATTAGATTTTGATAAAGTCATCACTAAGTCATCGGGGGCTGTTATTCTATAGTTTTTTTCACCAGATTTATAAATAACTTCTAATTACTATAGTTAAAATGCCAGAACAAACACAAACTGAAGAAAAAATTGAAGAACTTTCACTTGAAGATACAATTATACTAACCAAAAAAGTAAGAAGATGGGTAGAAACTGGCCAACCAATAAATGATAATCATTATTGGGGAAAATGGGTTGGAACTTTTAAGGATTTTTTAATAATTGTTGAGGAAACTGATACTAGGGGTGATTGTTTTAATCCAGATATTGTTATATATAAAAATGGAGTAGTTATAACTAATTTTTATAGATCAGATATTAGAGATAATCCAAAAATAAAAAAAGAACTATATGATACAATAATGTCAAGAGTATTAAAAGATCCTTTTGGGTCTGAACATGTAAAGGAAGGAAACATGTATGTTAGAGAAGCAAGAACTATATGTAAAAATGGATGATAATATAATAACAAATTAAAAAGTAAAATACTCTCTTAATTAATTCTTTTAACTTTTACCTAAAGTAATCAAAAGTCATCGGGGGCTGTTATCCCTCAAACTTCCTTAGCCATCTCCCACATCAGAGTAAAATATTTTCTATAAGAATTTGCAACTTGTTCATCTTCTATTAGGATTCCAATTGGTTCTTCTGATAGGATTAACATTCCTACTTTGTTTCCGTAAATATTAACAGCCATTGGTGAATCAAATACCCTTGGCATTAATTTGACTTCTGTGTATGGTAGTTTAGCTAGTTGTTTTGCTCTTTTAATGTCTTTTTTATCAAGGAGTAGTTTATCTGTTACTTTTGCTCTTATTCTT
>JAHWIT010000019.1 GCA_019322455.1 Candidatus Woesearchaeota archaeon | reverse complement strand
AGGCGTTAGAGGAAAGAAAGCTGTAAAGATAAATGCTTTGGTAGATATAATAACAAAAACTAGTGAAATGATTTTGAAAAATAAAAAGATAATAGAATTAGATTTTAATCCAATTATTGTAGATGAGAAAAAGGCTAAGATAGTTGATGCAAGAATAATTGTTGATTAAAAATGACGAACTTAGATAAAATATTCAATCCAAAAACAATTGCGCTTATTGGAGCTTCACGAGATCATGGTTCTGTTGGTCATGGAATTCTTCAAAATCTAATTAAGGGTTGTGTTTTTGAAAGTGAATTTTGTAGATCATTTAAGGGTAAGATTTACCCTGTTAATCCTAATACAGAAGAGATTTTAGGAAGTAGATGTTATCCAAGTATTAAGGATATTGAAGATGATATAGATTTGGCAATAATTGCAGTGCCTGCTAAGATTGTACATTCTATTGTAAAAGAATGTATTCAAAAAAAGGTAGGAGGGATTATTATTATTTCTGCAGGATTTGCAGAATTTAATGAAGAAGGAAAGAAGTTACAAGATCAGATAGTAAAAGATGTTAGAGCTGCAAAAATACCATTAATAGGTCCAAATTGTTTAGGTATTATTAGGCCGTCTATTAATCTTAATGCAAGTTTTGCTCCTTCAATGCCTCCTCAAGGAAAGATTGCTTTTGTAAGCCAGTCAGGAGCTATAGCTGATAGTATTATTGATTGGGCGATAGCTAATAGGTATGGTTTTTCAACATTTATCAGTTATGGAAATAGAGCTGATTTAGATGTTCATGATTTTCTAGAATGGCTTGAAAAAGACCAAGAAACAAAAGCAATTGCTATGTATATGGAAGGAATTAGTGATGGGAAAAGGTTTATGGAGGTTGCAAAAAAGGTAAGTAAAACAAAACCGATTATTGCACTTAAAGCAGGAAGAACAAAGAAAGGTATTGCAGCAATTAGTTCACATACAGGCAGTTTAGCCGGTAGTTATGAAGTCTACAAAGCTGCTTTTAAGCAGAGTGGTATTGTAATAGCAGAAACAATTGAAGATTTGTTTGATTTGGCAAAAGGATTAGCAACTCAACCACTTTGCAAGGAGAATGCTGTAGCTATTGTTACTAATGGAGGGGGTTGTGGGGTATTGTGTGCTGATTATTGCAGTGCTCTAGGTATTAATTTGGTTGAGTTAAAAAAGAGTACAATAAAAAAACTAGATAAATCAGGCAAAATGCATGCTGCTTATAGCAAGAGAAACCCCTTGGATATTGTTGGAGATGCTTTGCCTGAAAGATATGAGGTTGCAATTGATGTTCTGCTTAGTGAATCTTATATATCTGGATTGATTGTTATACAGACACTACAAACAATGACTAATCCAGAAGAAGACGCAAGAATAATAATGGAAGCGCATAAGAAATATCCTGATAAACCAATAATTTGTGTTTATTTAGGCGGCAGATTTAGTAAAAGAGGAAGATTATTGTTAGAGGCACATGGAATTCCAGATTTTAATGATCTTTCTAAAGCAGCGCGCGTAATGAAAGCGCTAATTTCAAGAAAAACTTAATCAAGTTTTTGTCTTTCGCGTTTCAATATAGGAACAACTGTTGGATCTGCTAATGTTGTAATGTTCCCTACATCTTCTTTTCCTTCTGCTATTGCTTTTAGAATTCTTCTCATTATCTTACCGCTTCTTGTTTTTGGTAGAGCGTCTGCAAATTGAATTTTGTCTGGCTTTGCTATTGGACCTATTTCTTTTGCAACATGGTCTCTAAGTTCTTTTACTAAGTCTTCTGATTTTTCTATTCCTTTGTTTAGGGTTATAAATGCATATAATGCTTGTCCTTTAATTTCATGAGGTATTGGAACAATTGCTGCTTCAGCAACTTTTTTATGGCTTACTAAAGCAGATTCAACCTCTGCTGTTCCAAGCCTATGGCCACTAATATTAATAACATCATCAATTCTTCCCATTATCCAATAATCATTATCCTTATCTTTTTTTGCTCCGTCTCCAGTTAAGTACATGCTTGGAAATTTTTTCCAATATGTATCAATAAATCTTTGATGGTCACCATATACTGTTCTCATTAATCCTGGCCATGGTTTTTTTATTACTAAATAGCCCCCTTCATTAATATCTGCTTCAGAACCATCCTCTTTTAAAATAGCAGGCTCTATTCCTGGAAATGGTTTATTTGCAGAACCTGGTTTTAATGTAAATGCTCCTGGTAATGGTGTAATTAAAATTCCTCCTGTCTCTGTTTGCCACCATGTATCTACAATTGGACATTTCTCCTTTCCAATTACAGTATAATACCATATCCATGCTTCTGGATTGATTGGTTCTCCTACTGTTCCTAATAATCTTAATGAACTTAAATCATGTTTCATTGGCCATTCATTTCCAAATCTTGCTACTGCTCTTATAGCTGT
>JAHWIT010000182.1 GCA_019322455.1 Candidatus Woesearchaeota archaeon | reverse complement strand
ATTAAATTTTTTTATTATTTCTTCAAAAGGATATATAACCTTAAAATCTTCAACATTTCCTTTATTTATGTGTTGTTGAGCTGAACCTGTAGCACTTGAAGTTAAATCATTTTTCCTATTATTAAGAATATAATAAAGATATTCTTGACCAATATAACTTTTTGAAAAAATACCTACTACTGATTGATTGGCACAAGCATCTGTCTCTAATAAACTTATTTTTCCCATAGTTGCTCCAGTTATAGCAATTAAAACAGTTCGCTTAGGCATCATTTTAGTAGCAGAATTCTCTAAAGCCTCTTTAGTAATCAATTTTGTTCCTTCTATTACTCTTGGTTTATTTATCTCTTTTGAACTAATCCAATTAATAGTACCATTAGTCCAGTATTCTTTAATCTTTGTAGATGGTGTCCCTCCCAAATAAGTATCACAAAATTCAGATATTTTCTTAACTTTCCATCCTTTAGGAATTTTTCCTATTTCAGATTTTTCAAATTCTTTAACTCCCTCAAAATCAACAAACCAAGATTTGAATGTTGTTTGGCCTATTTTTTCAAGGGTTTGATTCATTTTTTGATTTAGTTCTATCTTTTTATCAATACTAATTAATGTTTCAACAATTTTATTTTGAATTTTTATAGACGGACAAGGTATTGATAAGCCAGTCAATTGTTTCGCATTAGCATTCGGCTGTGCAGATCCACTAATAATAGATCCTATATAATTTTTGTATTCTGGAGATTGAAGAAAATAATAAACAAATTCAGAATTAAACCTTTCGTTAACTCTTATTCTTATCAAATAGGAAGCAAAAACAGCTTCTGGAAAATCTTCCAGATAAATTGCACTAGAACCTGTGGATGCTCCTGTTCTTGCTATAACAATATCACCGGATTCTAGTTTATATTTTTTATAATCTTTATCTGAAATTTTACAATAAGGAACATTATCCCAATCAATAGGCCATGATTGGATATCTGTAATTCTTAAAAATTTTGGACCAATCTTTTTCTTAGACGCACTTTGAGTATAACCATATTGAATTTTAGCATTATCTCTAAGAAATATTCTAGGGAACTCATTTAGCATTATTTGATTAGAATTCAAATCCAATCCCCCTTAAATTCTTTTTTATTTTCTTCTGTAATTCTTCTGATTCAACAAATTGTTCTGCAAGTTCAGCTGTTAATTTCTGCATTTTCTCTTCAAATAATTCTTTATTTTCTTCTTCTTTATCTTCGAAACCAACATATCTTCCGGGCGTTAAAATAAAATTATTCTTTTCAACATCCTTGATCTTAACTTTTTTACAAAAGCCTTTGATGTCTTTATAGCCTTTTAATTCTCCACGATATTTTTTAACAGTTTTTGCTATTTTTTGTACCTGTTCATCAGAAAATTCAACCTGTGTTCTACTTATTTTTATGAACATTTCTCTTGCATCAATAAATAATGTTTGCCCTTTTCTTTTTCCTTTATTTTTAGTAATAAACCATAAACAAGCAGGAATTTGTGTAGTAAAAAATAGTTGAGCAGGCAAAGCAACAACACAATCAACTAAATCATTTTCAATTATTTTCTTTCTAATTTCTCCTTCTTGTCCACCTACAGAAAGAGAACCATTTGCTAGAACAAAACCAGCCATTCCTTTATTATTTAAATGTGTAATAAAATGTTGAATCCAAGCATAGTTTGCATTACTATTTGGGACAGTTCCATAAATCCATCTTTTATCCGCATCTGTGTCTTCTCTTTTCCATTCAGAATCATTAAAAGGAGGATTTGCAAGAATAAAATCCGCTTTTAAATCTGAAAATTTATCATTCCAATAAGTATTACCTAATTCAATATGCCCCTCTATCTTTCTAAATATCAAATTCCAATTACAAAGCCTCCAAGTTGCATCAATTGATTCCTGTCCATAAATAGAAATATCTGTTTTTTTACCTTTGTGAGCTTTAACAAATTTTAAACTTTGAACAAACATTCCTCCACTTCCACAAGCAGGATCAAAAATTCTTCCTTTATATGGTTCAAGAATTTCTACTAACAATTTTACTATACTTTGTGGAGTATAAAATTCTCCTCCTCTTCTTCCTTCTTCCATAGCAAACATCTTGATAAAGTATTCATATACTCTTCCAAATGTATCATTTTCTTTTCCTTTTTTTGTTCCTACTTCTATTTTTGTAAAGATATTAATTAATTCACCAAGAGCATCATAAGGAATTCTTATTCTAAGATATATTTTTGGACATAATCCTCCAAGAAGTTGTTTGTTTACATTTTCTATTAGTTGCATAGCATCATCTACTTTTTTAGGTAAATCTGTTTGTCCAGCATTTAATTTTAAAAAAGACCATCTTGCTTTTTCAGGAATAAAAAAATCATATCTATCTTTATCATTCAGGATATATTTTTTATCTTCCTCATTTTCTGTATATAATTTGTCTTTTTTATCACTAATTTTTTTAACTAATTCTTCTCTTTTTTCTTCATAAGAATCTGAAATAAATTTTAAAAATAGTAAACCTAAAACAACATGTTTATATTGTGATGATTCTATACTTCCTCTTAATCTACAACAAGCTTTCCAGAGTTCTTTTTCAAACGAAATTCCTTCAGTCATCTTTCTTCCTCTTTTTTATACCCCAATTCCTTTATCGCTTCATAGAATATTTTAGTTGCACTAAATCTATTTCGTTTCAACCAATTCTTTATATCTGGAGAAACTCTCACTGTAAGATGAATAGATCTTCTATGGTTTCTTGGAACTGATCTAACTTTTTCTGGATTCATTTTGTAACACCCTTGTATATACAATAGTAAATACAGGAAATATATAAATCTTTTGGTTTTTAATTTTTGAGATAGTCCCTATTTTATTACATCCCAATTATTAAGATATTTTGTAAGGTCAATTCTACCTTTTTTATTTTCATCTCTTACCTCAAATGCATTTTTACCTTGTCTTCTAAAATAAAAACTATACCCAATCCCGTGTTCTATCTTTTTCTTCTTAACTAATTTAACAAAATCATTCATAGGTATTATTAAAAAATAAGGATGAAATTTTATAGGTTTTCCTTTTGTATATATATCATATTCCCAAACTACAAATATTATGTAATCAACCATAGAATTATATTGATTTATCCTTTCATTGCTTAAAGTGACCCATCCTCCACTTTTGGAAGGATTTTTATTAAGATAATATTTACTTCCTTTTACTTGAATCCTAATACCTTTTGTTTTTTTCTTTTTAATATTTTTTATTAGAACTAAATCTATTCCTACATCTTTCACAGCTATGAATGCATTTCCTTTTTTAAATTGCCTATTTAATTCTTGACTTATTAGTGCTTCATCTACATTTATATTCACATAAGGTTTCATTGCCCATGTCATTTTATCACATTCCCCAACTCCCCAATCTCTTTTATCTCAAAATCACTCCTAACCTTAACTTCTCCTTCATAACCATACTTTGCAAAGCATGTCTTCATGCCCAAAGCACGAGCACCTTTTATATCCCTTGAAGGTCTATCTCCAACCATCAAGCATTCTGACGCCTTAACTCCTAACTTTTTCAGCGCTGCTCTGAAAGGTAATCTCGAAGGCTTTAATCTTCCAGTATCTTCTAATCCAACAACAACATCAAAGAAATCATCTATCTTCATATTGACTAATCTTATCCATGCTTTCAGTTTAGGAGCATCTGAGACAATTGCTAGCTTCAGTCCTTTCTCTTTCAGTTTAATTAAAACTCTCTTAGTGCCAGGATAAGGATGCAGAAATCCAGTACGGGCATTTCTGTAAGCAACAATTGCATATGCTAATTTTTTATCGTCAACCTTTCCAGTCACTTTCTTAAGAAACTTCTGGAATATCTTTGGATCTTCAAGCCCATTCTCAGAATACAGCTTATACAGAATATCAAGAGCCTTCTTCTTTGGAATATCCAATCCAGCATCAATCATTGCATCAATTGCTTCTTCTACAGCAATCCTCTTCATCTTAAGAAAATCTATCAATGTATTATCTAAATCAAATATTACTGCGCGTATCATTATTCAAACCCCATTTTTCCTTTTTCATCAATCCTTGCAACCTGCCATTCATATTTATTTTCCAAAATCGCTTTTTTTACTTGTTTCCTTATAATATTCAAATCCTGATTTTGAACACTTTT
>JAHWIT010000181.1 GCA_019322455.1 Candidatus Woesearchaeota archaeon | reverse complement strand
TCAACTGAAACAATGCCTGTAGGAGCATTTTTAAATGTTCCTGGAACAGATACAAGTATATTTGATTTCTTTAGAAATGTTTTTTCTTCTGTAATTGGCTGGTTTAGGTAATAGATTTTCTTGGTTTTAACTCCAACATTTTGCTTTTTGTCTAGTTCTGCTGGCAAAATGTTGGAGTCTTGGTTAATCCGCGCTTTTTCGCTTGCTGTTTAATTGATTGCGAAAAAGCGCGAATAAAGGTTAAAAAAATAGAAATATTTTTATACTATTAAAAAAACTATTAAAAATAATAGTATTATAGAGGAAAATGGTAAAAATACAAAAATTAACTTCTGGGCAATTAGTTATTACTATTCCTAAGGTTATTGCTGAATATGAAGGACTAGAAAAAGGCATGGATTTAGATTTTAAGAAGCATGAAAAGGGGTTCTTATTGAAATTTAAGAAAAAATGAAGAAAAAGATAATAATTGGACTGCTTTGTATGATTTTGATAGCAATTATTCCAATTAAAGGCTTTGATTTGATAACAGGAAGTGCTGTTGAAACTCATGCTGGCACTTTTGAGATAAATAATTTTCCTCCTGTAGTTGAGGCTGCAGATTTTATTGGAGATGCAGGAGATTTAGTTACTATATCTTATAATGTATCAGATCCTAATGGAGATAGTGTAACTGTTAGTTTTGGTTCTCCTCTAAATAGTTCTGGACAATGGCAGTCTAATTCAAGCAGTTATGGTATTACTAATGCTACAATTACAGCATC
The DNA here is from genome assembly GCA_019322455.1 of Candidatus Woesearchaeota archaeon. GTDB lineage: Archaea > Nanobdellota > Nanobdellia > Woesearchaeales > WJKL01 > JAHWIB01. The sequence goes on along the minus strand of JAHWIT010000181.1, from coordinate 13,311 downwards.
AGATGGTAATTCAGAAACAAACTATATAGTGTCAATTAAATTAAGACCTTATTGCGGAGATGGTATTTGTGATTTTAGTGCTATAGGAGAATATTGTGGAAATTGTGAAGAGGACTGCGGTGAATGTCCTGTACCAATAACAGTTCCTGTTTCAACTGGAGGAGGCGGTGGAGGTGGTGGAGTTAGTGAAGCATATGCAAAGGCATTAGAAGAAGAGATTGCAAAATTGATGGGATTAAATTTATATTACAATGTTACAAACCAATTTACTGTAAATATTGATGAATTATTTGTTGAGCTTCAGGAATATGAGTTTGTAGGTAAACGTATTTCTATAGATAATTATCATATTAATAGAAGTTTGATTATAGGCACAGAGATAATTGGGGAAATAAAGGATTCTGTAATCTTAGATACAAAATATCTTACTGTTCCTCCAGGTGGCAATTCATCTTTGGATTTACTTATTATAGCAAATAAGCCTCCTGGAAAATATTATGGAGATCTTATTTTAGCTAGTTCAAATTATCATGATATTATACCTATAACTCTTAAGATTATTAGGAATATAGTAAATCCAGAGCAAGAAACACTTGATATTGATGTTGATGTAATTACACAGCAAGTAGCTCCTGGTGAATATTTGAAGTTTAAGATAAATATGAGAAAGGCTCCTTTGATAATAGAAGAACCAGAGGATGTTTTCTTGCGTTATTTGGTTATGCAATTGAATACAAAGTCTCTTAATTTGATAACAGGAGCAACAGTACAAGATCTTAAGAATCTAACTAATCAAACAGAGAATGTATTTTATGAAGAAGAAGAGTTTGAATTAGTTAATGCTGTTTCTTTTCCAAAGGAAATAAAGATTCCTAAAGACTTTGCTACTGGAAATTATGTTCTGAATATCAATGCTAAATTTAAAGGAAAACAGATTCCTGTTTTTGTTAAGTTTACTGTCAAGGTTCCTTGGTATAATGAAGAGATATTTGGAATTAAAAAAGGACTTCTGTTAATATTTATTATACTTCTTGCATTGGTATGGGTTGCTTTTGTTACTTATAAAGCACATTATGCTAGTCTAAAAAAGAAACAAACTATTAAGATTGACAGAACTACTTTGCCTAAGAAAGGGCCAAGATCTGCTTATGTTGGAATAGTTCCAGAAGCAAACAGAAAAGCATATATCCAGTTAGAGGATTTAAAGACACATACACTTGTAGCAGGAACAACAGGAAGCGGAAAGACAATTGCAGCTCAGGTTATTGTAGAGGAGGCTTTGAAAAAGGAGGTATCTATTATTGTGTTTGATCCTACAGCACAGTGGAGTGGTTTCTTAAGGAAATGCAATGACAGGCATATGATTAGGAGATACAAGGCATTTGGTATGCAGGAAAAGGATGCCAAGTCATTCCCAGCAAAGGTTCATCAAGTAGAAAAGCCTAAGGAGATATATGATGTAAATAAACTTATGAAAGATAGAATGACTATTATTTTGCTGGATAAACTTAATAGTAAAGAATTGAATGTATTTATAGCAAACACAATTGGAGATATTTTTAAGAATCATCCAACAGAAAGCAAGAAATTAAGATTATTAATAGTATTTGATGAGGTTCATAGGTTACTGCCTAAGTTTGGAGGCTCAAAACAAGGTTATAATGCATTAGAGAAATCTGTAAGAGAATTTAGAAAATGGGGTATTGGAATATTATTAGTGTCTCAGGTTACTCAGGATCTTATTGGAGCAATTGAAGCTAATATTGCAACACAGATACAGATGAAGACTAATGATAAAGAAGATTTGGCTAGAGTAGATCAGAAATATGGCCAGCAAATATTCAGAGCTGTGTTCAGGGCTCCGATGGGAACTGGTTTATTAGGCAATAGCGCTTATAACAGCGGCAAGCCTTATTTTGTTGCTTTTAGACCTCTTTTACACAATACTCCAAGTCTTAAGAAAAAAGAACTTGCAAAACATATCCATTATAGTGATTTAGTAGAAGAGCTTAAGGATAAGATAGCTCAAATAGAAGCGAAAAAGATTAATGTTCTTGATTTGAGTATACAACTTGAGCTGGCTGAAAAACAAATTAATATTGGGAAATTTGATATGGCTCAAGTCTATTTAGATGACTTGATTCCTAAGATAGACAAGAAGTTAGGTAAAAAAATGAGTAAAAAGAAAAAGAGGTAGAAAAGCTTATAAACTAAAATAATATAAAAAGAAAAAAAGAGGTAGAATAATGGGAATTCTGAGTAGAAAGAAAAAAAAGAAATCATCTAAAAGAACAAAGGTTCAAGGCAGAAAGAAAGAGAAACAAAAGCAGCCATCTAAAATAATGGGCTTTCTGAGGAAAAAAAAGAAACCATCTGAAGTAATGAAGGTTCAAAATAAAAAGGAAGAGAAACAAAAGCAGCCATCTAAAATAATGGGCTTTCTGAGTGGAAAGAAACAAAAGAAAACATCTGTAAATGATTCTATTTTGCAATTAAGCAAGAATATTGGCGAGCTTAAAGCAAATTTTGAAGAGATGCAACGAAAACAAACAGAGGTTGAGATTATATCTAAAAAAACAAGCGCTTTGTTAGAGGTATTGAAGCCAGATTTTATTATAAAGATAAAGAATCAGGATATTTCAATTAATTCGCTTAAGCTTGAGCTTGATTCTATAAAGAAATTAGAAGAAACATTTATTAATGAAATCAAGAATTTGAAAAGAAAACTTGAATTCTTTGATTATCAACGGGTTGTTGAGATGGATAAAGAAACGCACATAAAACTTAGGAATATTGAGAGACTTAATGCTTTAACTGAGAAGAACTCTCAAAAGGTTGAGAGCTTGTTTATGGAGATTGAGAAGCAGTATGTAGAGTTTAAAAAATTCAAGGCATTAGGTGATAGATTAGAAAATTCTTTTATTATGTATGTGGAAAAATTTAATAAATTTAGAGAAGAATCCGATAAGTATTTAAAAGAAGATGATTTATCACCATTAAAAAAGGATATTGAGAAGTTAAAGAAAGCTGTTAATAAATCTTCAAAAAAAAAGGTTGTTAAAGGAGATAAAAAGAAAAAAAAGAGGTTTAAATGGATTTTCTCAAAGATATGGGGAAGTGGCAAAAAGTAAATTTAGTTATTGCTATCTTATTTTTAGGAGGTACATTAGCTTTTTTAGCGTTTTCCAGGCCTTCAATAACAGGATATGTTTCAGCAACATATTCAATGAAGGATCTTGAAGTGATAGTTCTTAGAGATCAAAACTATTTTTTGAATTTTGAAGATAATGCAAAATTAAAAAGTGTTTTTATGTCAGGAAAGGTTGTTGGAGATGGTGATGTTAATATATTTCTTGAATCTCAGGGAGAAAGATATTTAATATTTTCTAATGAAGAGCATGATTCTGGCCTTGATTCAATTACTGGATTTGTTGTTAAGGAAACAGAAGATAGTAAAACAATTGAAGCTGATTTTATTCCTGAGGTAGAGGATATTTTGCCAGATCTTGATGTAAAGGATACAGATTTGTATTCAGAGGAAATGAAAGCATATATTGAACTTCTGAAAGAAGAAAGAGAGGAAAGAGGTAAAAAGCTTTTTATTGATTTTATAAAAAAAACAGACGGCTATGAGTTTAATGAAGAATGTATTGAAACCTGTGCTTTGTTTGGATTAGAAAATAGTAATTATAAGTTTATTTTTAAGGTAGATAAAGGAACTACTTTGTTTGTTAATAATGTTATATATTCTATTGAAAAATAAGATTTTTCTTTTTGGAGAGAAAAAAGATTTTTTTTGAAAAACTGCGGTGTTAACCTATTTAACAAAAAAGGTTAATTTGTTTATATTATAAAAATAAAAAGATTTATATATTAGTTTTGTTAACCTATTTAACAGATGGGTAAAGAATTGAGTAAAAGTAGCTATAAAGAGATGATTTTGTTTACTTATTCTACTGAACACTTGCTTAAGAAAGATAAGATTAGATTCTATTATGCTTTAAAGGGTAGAGATGGTAAAACTGGGATAGTTAAAAGCTGCAAGATAGATCATTTAGGAAGAACAGTACTTCTGGTTCCAATTAAATTTTCCCAAGAGGTTAAGGAGTTTTTAGAGCTATGGGAATGCAAGTTTAATCTGAAAGAGGTTTTGATTAAGAAATGAATTTCAATAAGATAAAGAAGAGGATAAAGAAATTAGATTTTGATAAAGTAAAGAATAGTGTAAAGAAATTTGATTTTGATAAGGTAAAGAATAGTGTAAAGAAATTTGATTTTGATAAAGTAAAGAATAGGGTAAAGAAATTTGATTTTGATAAAGTAAAGGCTCCTCTAATTATTTCATTAATATTTGTTGTTTTATTCTCAGGGATATATTTTTTAGGGCCTGGATTATCTGGATTGTTTTTTGCAGAAACTGGATTGATAAGTTATGAGCAGAATGTAAGTATAACTGCTAGTAGAGATAAAACAGAACAGTGGAATTTAGCAGAACATCCTAGATTATTTGAATTAAGAACAGTTAAGTTAAATGGTTATTATATTGGCAATGGAACATTTAATGTTTATTTAGAAGATTCTAATGGACAGAGATTCTTAATTATGGATGAATCTTCAATTGAAGAAGAGAATCTAGTTAGTATAACTGGCTATACAATTGCTGTTAATGTTTCTGAAGATGAGATTGAAGAGTTAGAAGAAGAATTTGAGGAAAAGGAAAAGAAGGAAAAGAAAGAAAAAAAGGAGAAAAAGGAGAAAGATGAAGTTGTAGAGGAAAATATTAGTGTAACAGAAGAGGTAACTGAAGAAGAGATTAATATTACTGAAGTAATCAATGCAACAGAAGTAGATATTATAGAGGTTAATATTACTGAAGTAAATATTACAGAAGAGAATATTACTGAAGTAAATGTGACTGAGAATGTTACTGAAGAGATTCCAGAGGAAATAAACATAACAGAACCTTTGGTTCTGAACATTAGTGAGTCTAATGTAACAGAAGAAGTAAATGTGACTGAAGAAATTAATATTACAGAGAATGTTACTGAGATTAATATTACAGAAGAGGTTGAAGAAGAAATTTCAGAAGAGGTAGTTGAAGAGATTACAGAAGAGATTGAGGAAATAATACCTATTATAGGAAAATATAGAAATGTTGAATTTAGTGTTGCTGAGTTTAAGCATGAATTCAAGCAAACATGGGGGACAATAACTGAGGTTGTATTAGATATTAATAATAAAGAGAATCAGAGTATTGATATTGGATATATTATTCTTGATGTAGAGGGTTATGTAGAGCCTAGTGTTTTTGAATTAGACAGTCCAGTTGTGATTGGTGTTGGAGAATATATTGTATCTGTTCCTGTACACTTTAGTTATACTGGAGATGAAACAAGAACTATTAGGATTAGGATTAAGGATGAAGATATTAAGATAATTGCTTCTGCTTATGGCTCTTTTAATCCTGCAGAAGCTAGCAGAGTTGAGAAGATAGAATTTGAGGATATTTGTGTTGAAACTTGTATATTGCCTTCTGGTTTAAGTAAAACAAGTTATGATTTAGTGTTTGAGGTTGAGTCTGGGACTCTTAATATTGAGCAGATTGATTATGTTGTTAAGAATTTAACAATACTAACAAATATTACAAATTTAACATATGAAAAAATAGAGGAAGATCCAAGATTTGATGCAATTATTGATTCTGTTGAGCATGACGATGAAACAGATACATTAACTGTTGTATTTCATCATGACAGTAATGAAGAGTTGCCTATTTTCATAAAAGGAAAGGTAGATTATAGTCTAGATATGAATGAATCATCTGCAGGAGAGAATGTAACTCTTACAATAAATAACTGGAATAATAGAAGATTTAGGATTTTAGTTGGAAACCATACAGAAGCATTTGAGTTTGGTGTTGCTGAAGAATTGATAATAAATTCCAAAGTAAAGGATGCAAAAGGCAAAGAAGTAAATGCAACTATTGAAATGATTGACAGTTTGACAGAAGAGAGCAAGTTTACAAAAGCAAAAACAGAGGCTGTTAAAACAATTGATGAAGGAGAATATAATATCAAGGTAAAGCCAGAAAAACATCCTGTTAAATCAATTGAATTCAAGGATATGGAGATATATGAAGATTTTACAAATGATATTCAGATAGATGATGTTCCTGAATTTGGCAATTATGTTGAAGTTTATGCTATTGATCCTACTAACATCAACTTTACAAATGCAATTGTTACTGTAACTGCTAAAGGAAGTAGATTATATAAATGCAAGGATTGGAATTTTACATTGCAGGAATGTTATGGAAGCTGGGTATTTTTACAAAACATAATTCCAGGGCAAGAATATACATTTACTTTAACTCCAGAGGATCCTGGATTAGCTGAAGAAGCTTGGAATGGAACTTTCTTTGAAGGATGGGAATCTGGCAGCATAACAACAAATAATTGGTCTACTTCATCCACTGGCACTTGTTCAAATAATTGGCAAATAGATACTTCTCCTTATATGGATACATATAATATTCTATCAAATCCAAAAAAGGGTGGAACTTGTATAATTGAGACTGATGTTAGTACTGAAGGATATGAGAATATTTACTTTAGTTTTTATGTGCAAACTACTAATAATCTAGATTATCCTACAGATTTTGTAGCTGCAGATTGGTATAATGGTACTGATTGGGTTAATGTTATGCATGAAGGCAATATTGCTTCTTATTCATTGAGAAATTATTCTCTTAATGCTTCTGCTGATGATAATGCTAATCTTAGAATCAGATTTAGATGTGCAGGAGACCATGCAACAGAGGACTGTCTTATTGATAATGTTCAAGTAACAGGAACAGCTTTACCAGTAGATAATCCACCAAATGTAACTCTTGATCAACCACCTGCTGGTTATTCAAATGATATAAGCCAGTATGTAAATCTAACATTTAATGCTTCTGTAAGTGATACAGAAGGATTGTTAAACTGTTCATTATGGCATAATATAAGCGGAACATGGAGTTTGAATCAATCAGAAGATGTAACAGGAACATCAAATACAACTTCATTTGATTTAAATGATTTAACAAATACAACATTTATCTGGAATATTGAATGTTATGATAATAATAATCAAGCTGGTTGGGCAAGTGCAAATAGAAGTGTTATTTTGAATTGGACTAATCTACCTCCAACACATACAACTCCAATTTTAAATGCAACATCTGTTAATAATTTGACAACAGATAATTTGACTTGTTATAATCAGTCAACTAATGATCCTGATGGTGATAGTGTAACTAATGTTTTTAACTGGAAAGTTAATGGTGCTCCTTATGCTAATTTGATTTTGTCTTTTGATAATAATAATTTAACAACTGCAAAAGATTATTCAGGATATGGAAATGACGGCACTGTTTCTGGCGGAATAGTTTGGGAAAACAGTTCAAATTGTATAATAGGAGGGTGTTATGATTTCAGTTCAGGTACAGGAATTAATTTTGGCAATTCTCCAGAACTAAGTTATTCTGGTGATGTTACTATTTGTTACTGGGCAAAGCCGTTTAATATAGCTAGTCCAGCCAGACAGAATCCATTTAATAAAGCATACGGCGGAGAAGGTACACAGACCATGGAAACAAGCGGGGCATTAAGTTTCTACTTTGGATCTAATGGAGGCAATGCACAACCTTATACAAATATGCAGGCAGGCAGTATGTTTGTGAATAATGCCTGGGTTCATGTATGTGTTGTAAGGGATGTTTCAGAAAGAACTGTTAATTGGTACAAAAATGGTTCTTTTCATCAATTAAGGACATGGACAAACTCTTCTTATGATCCTGTTGGCGGAAGCAATGATTTTGTTGTTGGAGATGGTTATGTTAATCCATTTAATGGAACAATTGATGATTTTAAATTGTATAATAAGACATTATCTGCAGAACAAATTAATCAGATATATTTAGAAACAAAAGATGGCCATTCAAATAGTTCCATTATAATTCATAATGAAACTTCAATTGGAGATGTATGGCAGGGATGTATTACACCAAATGATGGTAATCAGGATGGAACTGAGTTATGTTCAAATAATTTGACAATATTAGCTGGTGCAGATACAACAGCTCCGATCGTAAGCCTCATATCTCCTACAAATGGTTCTATTTTTACTAGCCAACCAGAGAACGGTACAAACGGTAATGGAATGGGAGGAAGCAGTCATGATGGATGCGGTTCTGATAAAGATAATAATAGTGATGATGATATTGATATTATTTTTGAATACAATGTAACTGATGATTCCAATGTTGCAAATTGCAGTTTAATTATTAATGGAGTTATAAATCAAACTAATTCGTCTGTAACAAAAGATATTACTCAATCTTTTGTCATATATGAAATGAATAATGGCAATTATAACTGGAGTATAAACTGCACAGATATTTATTCCAATGAAGGTGAAAATGCATCCTGGGAATTTGAAATCAGAGAAGAACACTCTGTTAATGAAACATCAGAAGATGTAAGTGGGAATCCAATTAATACAACCATGGAATTTATTGATGCAGATACAAAAGAATCAGTATACAATCAAACTAGTACTTCACACTTTTTTAATCTCACAGAAGGACGCTATGATATTAGGGTAAGGCCTGAGAATAAAACTGTAGAAGAGATATTGATTGAGAATATTACTTTTAACAGCAATATAACAGATATAATTGACATAGATGATCCTGCTGAAGCTGTATCAGATCTTAAACATTTTGTATTAAATCCAAGACTAAATTTTACAACTGCTGTTGTTACATTAAATGCAACATTGAATTCACTATATAAATGTCAGGATTGGAATTGGACAAATCAGTCTTGTTATGGTAACTGGACTAAAATTGAAGATTTAGTTCCTGGACAAGAATATAACTTTACTTTAACTCCTACAGATCCTGGTTATTTGGAAGCAGCTTCTACAATTGAATGTTATTCTGCAGGAGTCCCAGCGGTATGCACTGTTTCAGAAATTAATGTTAGTGATGACGTTTATGCATACTCAACTTTAGGATATCTTGATTCATATCAATCTTTACTTGCACAAACACACACATGGCATAATACAACAGACATTCCTGATAATAGCACAATAGATAATGTAACTATCAATATTGAATGGTATGTAGCAGATACTGCAGAAACATGCTCTATTGAAGTTTTTGAGTATGGAACTGGTTGGCATACTCTTAGTACAACATGTCAGGGAACTGAAGCTTTATACACTTATGATGCTTCTACTTATATTGATACAGAAATAGAAGCAGAAAATGTTGAAGTAAGAATAAATTATACAAGTGTAGCTCCTAATAATCCATCTTCTGATGAACTTTATGTAGATTATGTGTATGTGAATGTGAGTTATACTCTTTCGGATACAACTGCTCCTGCAGCTGTAACTAATTTAGCAAATCAATCAGCTGGTTATACTTGGATATATTGGAATTGGAGTAATCCTGGAGATGCTGACTTTAATGCATCAATAATTTATATTAATGGAAGTAATGTAGTAAATACTTCTAATAATTTCTATAATTATACATCTGCTAGCTGTGGAACAAGTTATAATATTACAATAAATACAAAAGATAATACTGGAAATATCAATACAACTGACGTTAGTAATATAAGTTCAACATTAGCTTGCAATCAACCACCTACTCATACAACTCCAATATTAAATGCAACTTCTGTAAATAATTTTACAACAGATAATTTAACTGTTTATAATCAAAGTACATCTGATCCTGATAATGATGATGTAAAAAATATAATTAATTGGTATAAGAATGAAACTTCTATTACTGTATTAAACATGCCGTTTGAAGGAGGTAGTAATTCAAGTTATACAAAAGATTATAGTGGAAATAATAATGATGGTTTTGTGAATGGATCAATCTGGAATAGTAGTGGAGGACAAGATGGCAAGGGTGCTTATAAGTTTGATGGAATAGATGATTATATTGATTGTGGAAATAAAAGTAATCTTAATGTTAATTATATTACAATTGAGTTTTGGCTGAAACTAGATAGCTGGGTTACTGATGCAGGTATACTTGCAAAGGGTGATAACTCCTATAGGCAATATTGGATCTGGACCTATGGGGGGAATGTATCATTTGAAATTGATGAAGGTACCCATAGAAATTATGCGTGGAGTCCTTCTTTAGGGCAATGGGAACATTTAGTTTTAACTTATAACGGTACTGATGTAATAACTTATAGGAATGGAATAAAAGAGAATAACTATTCTCAAGCAACTGGTCCTATAAATGCAACAGGAGAGCCTTTATTACTTGGAAACATCCCTAATTATAATTATTTCAATGGAACATTAGGTGAAGTAAGAATATACAATTACTCTTTATCAGCAGAACAAATTTCAGCATTGTACAACAACAGAACAGATTTGATTGTAAGTCAAGAAACTTCTGAAGGGGATGTTTGGAAATCATGTATTACTCCAAATGATGGTAATCAGGATGGAACTGAATTATGCAGTAATAATTTGACAATTTTAGCAGATCAAGCTCCATATTGGAGCAATAATCAAACAAATATTGTAGGAACATATTCTCCAACAACACAGAGTTATTTTAATATAACATGGCAAGATGAAGTTTCAGTTAATTCTGTATGGTTTGAATCTAATTATTCTGGAGTGCAGAATTATAGTATGAATAATATTGTTGGAGATATTTATAATTATTCAACAATCTTAGCAGTTGGAACATACTATTGGAAATCTTATGCAAATGATTCTGCTGGACAATGGAATCAGACAGATTCATGGATATTTACAATAAATAAAGCTTCACCAATAGTAAATCTCTCATTAAATGGAGCAGAGGATAATCTAACATTAACTTATCCTCAAACATTGACAGCAGTGTATTCAACAAATGTTTTGACAGCAACAATGTATAGAAATGGAAGTGATGTTAGTTCAGAGAATAATTCAGCTGTTACTTTAGCAGTTGGTTATTATAATTATACTGTAATTAATCCTGGAAATGAGAATTATTCTAGCAGTAGTAAAACATTCTTTGCAACTGTTAATAAGAATACATCAACTTGTACATTAAATATTAATCCTGCATCTCCACAAAATTATGGAACAGCAATTAATGCATCTTGTTCATGTACAAATGCAGAAGCTAATGCTGCGTTGTATAGAAATGGAACAGATGTTACTTCAGAGAATAATCAATTAGTTACTTTAGCTTCTGGTGATTATGGTTATGTATGTAATGTAAGTTCTACACAGAATTATACATCTGCTACTGATTCAGCTAGTTATACTATTAATAAAACAAATTCAGCTGTGAATCTGTTATTAAATGGAACAGATGGTAATATTACAGTTGAGGTTGGAAGTACTGTTAATGAAACAGGTATATTAGTGACAGGAGAAGCAGGAATTGAATTATATGAGGAAGGAAGTTTGGTTAATTCTGGAAGTAGTACATTAACAAATATAACTTCTTACAGCACATTGGGATTAAAGAATATTACTGTAATTTATCTAGAAACAGAAAATTATACAGCCAGTTCAGAAACTCATTTCATTAATGTAACTAATGAAATACCAACATTAGATTCAATTAGTGTTGATCCTTCAACAGGAAAACTTAATGCAGTAATAAATGTTAGCACAACACACGCAAATGATGCTGATAATGATAATTATACACTAAGATGTGGTTCTTCATCTGGAGGAGCTGATTTATGCAATAGTACAAGCGGTACAGGAGAGAGAAGCTGTACATTTAACAGTCCTTGGAATGATGATATTAATCACACAATCTACTGCAGATTAGATGATGGTATAAATGTTTCTGTAGAAAGAACAACAATATTTACAGCAGATAATACAGCTCCAACATCATCATTAACAGCAGTTGATGGTGATACAAGTGCACCTTACTGGGATACTTCAAATAATTCACAGACAATTTTATCAGGAACAGTTGAAAATAATAGCCAGTGCAGATGGGGAACTTCTGATGCTGTTTATAGTTCAATGAGCAATGATTGCAGTGTATCAAGCGGCAGCTTTAATTGTAATTTAGGGAATGTTGCGCAGATTAATTCAACAACATATTATATTAGCTGCAAAGATCAGTATGATAATGAGCAATCAACTAGTCAAAACTTAGATGTAACATTTGGAGTAGATTATACAAATCCAACAACTTATGATGATTATGATGGGCAGATAAAACTTCCAGGATTACAAGTAACAATCTATGAAGCAGATATTCCTGCTGGAACAATAATAACAACATGGTATTGTAATGATACTACAAATACATGTTCACCTGAAACACTAATTGATGATGGAGAGAATGTAAGTTTCAATATTAGAGGAACAAATTATCTAAAATATTATTCAGCAGATGAAGCAAATAATACTCAAGATACTGTAACAACACAGATATTCATTAATAATTTGATTAATATTGGTTCAATAAATTATACTGATTACTATGGGCATTCTTTTGATGTTGATATTACACCAACTGATGCTGATTCAAGCCAGAATTTAACTTGTACTTTATATCATAGATTAAATGAAACAGGCGGTTATAGCAACAAATCAATGACAGGAACAACAACAAAGACAGCAACAATCTCAACAAGTGATGGATACACACCATTAGATATTGTACAATTGTATATTGAATGTAATGATAGTTTGGAAACAGTTAATACTTCAACAGAAACTCATCAATTATCTAATGAAATTCCTGATACACCAACATTAACAGCTCCTGATAATAATACAGTAACAGGAAATGTAACAATATTATTGAGTTATTCATCAAGTGATTTAGATAATGATACAATTACTTATTATGTATATGGAGATACTAATACAAATCCAACTACTTTGATTTATAATGGAACTTCTACAACATATAACTGGACATTAACAAGAAATCCAAATGGAATACAAAATAATTATTGGAAGGTTTTAGCTTCAGATTCTTATCAAAACAGTTCATTTAGTGGAATTAGAACAATAATAGTTAATGATACAAAAGGAATAAGTGTAACAGATCCTGCTGATCAAGAAACAAACAGAACTGTTAATGCTAGTTATACAATTATAATAAGTAATAATGGAGCTGTAACAGACAATTATACATTAACAATTGAAAATATTAATAGTGCTTCAACTGCTGTATTAGGTTGAAGATGTGAAGATTCCACGGATGTGACGCTTATTTTGTATTGACTCTCCGTCGGAATTCTTTTCCGG
>JAHWIT010000180.1 GCA_019322455.1 Candidatus Woesearchaeota archaeon | reverse complement strand
TTATTTGAAAATGCAAATGACCTGATCCAATGTGTTGACAAGGATGGAAACTTTGTTTATGTGAATAAAAAATGGAAACAAGCTCTTGGCTATTCAGACAAAGAAATAAAAAATTTCACATTTAGAGATATTATTTCCAAAGAACATCTTCCGATGTGCAATAAGATATTTAAACAGATTATACAGGGGAAGGTTTTTGATAAGATTGAAACAGAATTTATAACAAAGCAAGGAAAAAAGATATATGTAGAAGGAAATATCAATTCTTACTCCAAAGACAATAAATTTTTTACAAGGGGGATATTCAGGGATATCACAGACAGAAAAAAATCAGAACAAAACCTACTCAAACTTAAGGAAAAATATGAGAAAGACCTTCAAGCATGCAAAATAAGATTAAAGGAATACAAAGCAAAACTAAAAAAATAAAATCTTAATCAAAGCAAATAAAATTCAAGGATTTGAAGATTGAGTGAATTGAAATAGTTCTTTTATTTATATACCACTGGTCAAGTGTCTGGACAAACTTTATATATTTAATTGACTATTATAATAATGATGAAAGAAAATAAGATTATTGTATTCCAAGACAAAAAGATAAGAAGGATATGGCATAAAGAAGAGTGGTGGTTTTCGATAATTGATATTATTGATGCTCTAGATGCAAGTACAAGACCAAGGAAATACTGGTCTGACTTGAAGAAAAAGCTCAATGAGGAGGGATTTGGAGTGTCCGATTATATCGGACAGTTGAAATTAAATGCTGAAGATGGAAGATTAAGGGAAACAGACTGTGTTAACACAAAATCAGCATTTAGAATCATCCAGTCAATACCTTCAAAAAAAGCAGAGCCTTTTAAAAGATGGTTAGCGCAAGTAGGCCATGAAAGAGTACAAGAAATTGAGAATCCTGAATTAGCGCAAAACAGAGTCAAGGAATATTATGAACTTAAAAGATATCCTAAGGATTGGATTGACAAAAGACTAAGAGGTATTGCAATAAGGCAGGAATTGACTGATGTCCTTAAAAATCAAAGATTTTTGGGACCCCAAAAATGCGAAAGCATTTTTTAGGGAATGGGAAACAAGAGGAGTAGAAGAGAAAAGAGAGTACACAATAAACTACTATAATTTTAACCCTGCTAAAAATGCAAATATTTTAATAATAACAGGGTTATAATAACCTCTAAAAAATTCTGATTCTAAAAATTATGTATAATAGTAATGCTCTGAAACAATGAGATGACTGGAATGAGCATTATGTTGGTTTATTATAGGAGTTGTATAAAGATTTAAATATATGAATATTAAAATTAATAAAATAGGTGTTTAGATGAAGGATAATTATGATGTAATTATAGTAGGCGGAGGATTTGCTGGGCTGGGTGTTGCAGCTGAATTAGCTAAATCTAGGTTAAAGATATTATTAATTGAGAAGAATAAAAGATTAGGAATTAATGCTAATCCTGTGAGAGGGACTTTTAAGGATATGATAAAGAAATATAAATTTGATAAGGCTTTGGTTCAATGTTATGAAAAGATTTATTTTTATGGAACTGAAAATAAGGCTGAGATTAAAATTAATAATAATGCCTGTTTGTTTGATAGTCAAAAGTTATTAAATATTCTTAAGAAGAGAATTAAATGCAAACTATTAGTTAATTGTGAGATTATCAATGCTAGAAGAGAGAATAATAAGATTATTTTAGTTGATAGTAATAAAAAGGAATATACTGGAAATATTATTGTTGATGCTAGTGGAGAGAATTCTGTTGTTGCTCAGTCTTTAGGTATTGAAAAAAGCAAAGTCTTTTGTGCTTGTTATATTGCAATGCTGGACAATTGCAAGTTTGACCCTAAGACTGTTTATTATCTGTCTTCTGACAAGATAGCAAATGCAGCTGCATGGTTTGAGCCTGTTTCAAAGAAAAAGGGCCAAATAGGGATAGCTGATTTTGAGCCTTATACTTTATCAAGTATAGAGGATGCTAGAAGAAGAGCATTAAATATAATTAATAATTTTAAGCCAGCAAAGGAAATTGTTGGCAATGCAAAGATTTTAAAGAGTAGTGAAAAGATGATATATTATCCTGCTGAGCCGATTAATTCAATGATCTTAGATAATTTAATAGTTATTGGAGATGCTGCTGGCCAGGCAACCCCTCTTTTAGGAGAAGGTGTTAGAGTATGTTTAGATATGACAAAAGAGGCTGCTGATGTTATTAAAGCTGCATTTAAGAAAAATGATTTTTCTAAAAATTTTCTTGATAAATATGAAGAAAGATGGTGGAAGATGTTTGGAAAGTATTCTGTATGGGGAATTCTCTTAAGGCATTTTATAGCAAAGGATTTTAAAGATAAAGAATGGAATATAATAATTGAAAATCTTAATAATTTAAATAAGAAGGAAAAAGAGAAATTTATAAGATCAGAGCTTACATATTCTATTTTGAAGAAACTATTATCTTTTGAAGTTACTAAGGATATTTTTGAAAAGATAGTGAAGGATCATTTTTCACATCTGAATATATTTAATAAAAGAAAATTTGTTTCATATTTTGTATAAAATGAAAGAATATGATATAATAATTGTAGGAATAGGCCCTGCTGGTATGGGTGCAGCAAGTTCTTTGATAAAGAGCAAGTTAAAGGTTTGCCTTATTGACAGTGGTATTACAATAAATCCTGTTTTAGTTACAGCAAAGAAAACAATTGAAAAATTTAAACTTAAAAAGGCAGTTATTCAAAATTATAACAAGTTTTCTCTTTATTCAAAGAATTATGGTTTTTCAAAGAGGTTTCCAAAGGGACTGGAATGGGTTGCAGTTGATGTGAAAAAAGCAAAAGATATTATGAAGAAAAAATTGGATTTTGATTTAGTTGATGACACAGAAATAATAGAAGCAAAAAGACAAGGAAGAAAAATAGTTTTAACTGATTTTAGAGGCAATAAATATAGAGCAAAGATTGTAATAGATGCAAGCGGAAATGCTGCTGTTATAGCTAAATCATTAGGATTAAAAACAAAAAGCAAGGCTTATTTTTTTTGTTATGCTGTTGAATTAGAAAACTGCAATATAAAGGATCCTTATGAATTTAGTTGGGATGTTAATCCTGATTATACAAATGGTGCTTTTAATATGTATCCATACAGCAAGAAAAAAGGCCAGTTTGTAATTGCTGATTTTGAGCCTTATACATTAGCTTCAGAAGAGGATTTGAAAAGAAGATTATTGCTTGCAATAAAAAAAGAAAGGCCTTATAATAATTATTTTAAGAATGCTAGGATTATTAAAGATAGTGAATTTTCAGCTGTATTTCCTTTACAGGCTATTCCAAGGATGGTTGATGATAATCTTTTAGTTGTTGGGTCTAGTGCAGGACAAGTTACTCCTTCTATTGGAGAGGGATTTAGGCCTGGAATAGAATTGGGATATATTGCTGGGGAAATTGCAGAAAAGGCAGTAGAAGAAAATAATGTTAGTGAAGAAAGATTGAAAGAGTTCGAAGAGATATGGAAAAAAACTTATGGTAAGAATCAATTTTTAATGAAGATGGTCAGGCATATAGGTTCTTATTTTAATAATGAAGAGCATGATCTTGCTTTAAAAGCAATGCAGAGATTAAATATAAATGAATTTCTTAAATATTTTACAAGCGAAATGGGCTTAGGGATTTTTTTTAAATGCCTTTCTTTTAAATTGTTATTTGTTTGGCTAAGAAATAGAATTCTTTTTTTTAATAATCAAAATGAGAAAAGATAATAGATGGCATTTAAAGGGAACAGGTAATTTGTTAGATTCTTTGTTAATAGAATGGAAGTATTTTAATATTATTGACAAAGATATTCAGGGATTTTTTTCTTATTTTGAAGCTAATCCTAAAAATATATTGAATTTTGAACGAACAAGTGTTAATGCAAGGGTTTTTTACAAAGGGAAAAATTATGGAGAAATAAATCTTCTAAAGCATTCAAATAAAAAATTTTCAGATAAAACAGCAAAGGCATTTTTTAATAAAAGGGATAGAATAGAGGTAATCAATAAAGATAAATATCAAATTTTTGGCGAGAATAAGCAATTGAAATGGGATTTAGTTTTTAGAAGGCTTGCAAAACCTGTTCAAAAAAAGTATTTTCTAGAAAAGAAACAATATATTGTATGGAGAGCTGAAATGCCTATTGCAAAGGTTAATGGAGCAATAGAATTAAAAAAAGAAAATAAAAGGATTAAGGTTGATTCTTTTGGTTATTCTGATGGTAATTGGGGAAGATGGATATTTCCTAGTCATATGTGGTTTTGGATGAATTATTCAAAATCTTTTTCTAATAAAAAAGATTTATTCTTTGTTGCGTCTGAATTATATAATGATGATAAGAGAAATATTATCATTAAAACTGGAAATAAAAAGATAGAGTTTGATAATTTTGATATAGAAAAGGTTATTAGGAAAAAGAAAAAGATAGATATACCTATTAAAACCAGGATTTATGCTAAAAAGGGAAATTGTAGATTAGAAGTAGAAACTGAGGAAATCAATAGTGATTTAATCTTTATTAAAACTCCTTTATTTTTTCCAAATTTTTATTTGGTTAATCAAATTGCTAAAATAAATGGTTATTTAAAATTAAATAATAAGTTAACTAAGATAGATGGCAAGGTAATGTTAGAATATACTACTAAATAATAAAAATTTTTAAATCAGGGAATTTTCTAATTGACTATGGGGGAAGAGCATAGTTCAGTAGTATTTTTGGTTAGCAGTGCTAAGAAGGTAGCAGAGGATGAAAGGGATATTACTAAATTTATTAGTGAAGAAGAGAAACGAAGAATTCTTGAAAGACATCCTGCTTCTGAGATTGAGGAAGAGGATATAATATTAAAAAACTATTTTTTGAATCCCTACAACCAGATAAGCTATAGTGAATTAGTAAGGATTTTTGAGAATGAGAGAGTAATTGCAAGAAAAAAGAGAATTGTAAAGAACTTTGATGAATTTTGTGATAGGATTGCAAAGGAAAGTGTACATAGATATGCTCCTGCTGTTGTTTATAATTTTTTAAAGAGGTATACATTATTTTCTCCAGACAGATTATGCGATCAGATAGAGAAAGAGCATGGAAAGGTTAATACAATTAATAAATTAGTTGTAACAAAAGATGGCAATTTAGCAGAGTTTAATTATTATTATGATAAAGAATATCTTGAAGGTAAAAAGGAACAAATAAGAAGAGATTTATGTAAAACTACTGAATATATTATAAGAGAGATTTTTGAGTTTGCTAATGCAACTGATATTAAGATTAAGGAAAAATTTTGTGTTAGAAGAGCAGTTACAGATATCTTAAATAATGAATATGGAAAACTTAGTTTATCTGTTAAATTAAATCCTTGGAAAGGCGTGACTCTAAAAGGCCCGAAAGGAAGTTTAAATTTACCTTTTAATCTTCTATATGATAAGAATTTAGAATATGAAACTATAGATTTAGCTGAAGCTGAAAAGAATAGAATAGTTAAATTTCAATTTGAGGATAATTTTATTTTGGATAGAATAACCTGCGAAAAACTTGGGATAGGGAATATTGTTGCAAAAGAATTTTGGCAGGAAGAACATATTTTTGAAAAAGGAATTATTTATGGTGAAAATAGATGCTCTTATCATGTAAATTGGAGACATAAGCTGAATATGCTGAAAAGAGGGATATTGACAGGAATAATATTAGGAGGGGTTGGACCTTTGGTTGGCCATTACTTGGGATATCCTGTTAGCGGATATATTGCTTTGGCAGCTAATACATTATTTTTAGGATTGATTGGAAAAATGCTGGATAAGGAATCAGAGATTAAAAACCAGCAATTATCAATTGAAGAATTGTCGCAAGCAAGAGCATTAGCAGAAGAAAGTGAAGCAAGGCTTAGAGAGCATGCAATATATAATAAGAATATTTCAGAAAAATATAGGGGATCATTATTAGATAATTTGCTTTATAATGCAGGGCTTCATTATACAAGGTATATAAGACTTGTTGAAGAAGGAAATAATTTTGATGCAAGAAAAGAGTTTGTATTAGTTAGGGAGCAACTTGATCATTATATTAAGGTTGCTTCTGAAACAAGTGAAGAAGGCAAGATTTGGGTTCCGTCTCTTGAATTATTATTAACTACAACATAGATACCTTATGTAAGAGAAGAAGAGGATACATCAATCTTAAAAAAGGCTGAAGAAAGAAAAAAAGGAGGCAATCTTGCTTTTTATAAAAAAGAGGATGAAGGCAGGGAAGGAGGATTTATTAAACAATTTAAATTGATGTCTTCGGCTATATCTGATATAGAATTTCTATTATGGAGCGCACAGAATATTGGATTTAGAAATGAATTTAGGACACCTTTGGTATTAGCATCTGATATATATACAACAGTTGAAGAGGGCGAAAAAAGGGAAAATGCATTTGCTCTTGAAGAAGAAATAGAAGGGCCTACATTGTTTGAATTAATAAAACGATTAGAAAAAAGAAAAGATTATTTTTCTGAATCATTAAAACATAGATTAGTTAATAAATGTATTAAGGGAATAGCATTTTTCGAGACTCAATATAGAAAAAATGAAGGTTTGCAAGAATTGATAAAGAGTTTGGTTGATTATAATAATCCAGAGGAATTAAGATATAATAATAAATTATTTGATGTTTTTTCTAAAAATTTAGATATTAATTTTAATAGTGTAGGGGATTCTATTGTAGAATCACTTAAATGTTCTTTTTTGTTGGTCCACAATGAATTGATTAAATATTCAAAAAGTCCTTGCTTAGATTTTAGTCCTAGAAATACTAAGATTGCACTTAATGATGTTTATTTTAATTTAGTTAAAAATAAAAAAGAAGGCTCGCATTATTTAGCTAGTAAAATAACAAGCAAGGATAGTGATCCTGTTGATTTTATATTAGATTATATTTCACTAGGTTTAGAGCGGGATTTGTTTGATCTTGATTGTATTTTAACTGTTTTTGAAGATTCTATGTATTTTTTTGATTTTGAAGGGTTACATTATAAAACAACAACAAATGATGAAGTGATTCATGTTGTGGAATCTCCTATTTTTGAATTTGGTAGTGAAACAAAAAGGAGAAAGGATTCGTTGTATATAATGAATTTAAGAAATTTTGAAGAGGATGGAAAATATGAAAGAGAAGTCAAGATGTTAGAAGAAGAAAGGGATATAGATCCAAGTATATTAAGAGGGTATGATTATAATGGATTTTGTGCAACTAGAAATTTGATGTCTTTTTATAGGAACATGAGATGGATTAAGTGGTTAAAGGAAAGAGTGCATGAAGAGGAGTATTGTGATTTTCATTTTAATGAAGCATATAATTCATTAGAGCAGGCAATTAATGAAAGAGGGGAATGTGAGATTAATATTAATTCTAAAAAAGAGGAGATAGAAAAAGCTGGATTAATTGGAGCTTTGCAGTTTACTAAATCATTTTTAGATGAATATAAAGGTGGGAATATTGGAAATAAAAATTAATGAAAGAAAGATTTATGTTAATAATAAGGATACAGATTTTCATATACATTCCAATTTTTCAGATGGAATAAATACAATTGATGAGATAGTTCAATATGCGAGCAGTATTGGTCTTAAGAAGATTGCAATAACTGATCATTCAGAGCCTTGGGCTCGTGTTCATGAACATGACAGACGTAGAATAAAAACTCCAAGAAGGACTTTTTATGATAGATGGGAAAATGTTCATAATGATGTTAAGGTTTTAAAAGGGATTGAAATTGATTTATTGGATTCAGATGGTGGGATATGTAATTTTATGTTTGATTATGAATTTGTGGTCTTGTCTGCACACGAAGGAGTTTATAAAGGAGATCCTAGAAAGATAACTGAGGCTTACTTAAGGGCAATTGACAAGCATGGGGATAAGATAGATGCAATAGGGCATGTTTGTGCTAATTATTTTGCTGAGTATCTTGATGTTAAAAGGGTTGTGGAATATGCTAATAGTGTAAATATAATATTGGAAATAAATGGCACTAATTTAAACCGAGGAATAACAATGATAGAGAAATTAAAAGAAATGGTTGGTTTGGCAGAGAGAATCCATGTTAATAGTGATGCGCATACTTTGAATGAAATAAGAGATTCAAGAAAGATAGGATACAGGTTCTTAGAGGATCTTACTCTTTATTAGTATCTAACTTTATTTTTAATGATAATGTTGCACCAATTAAATCTCCTAATCTTTTAGATACTGTTAATAATACTGCAAGGATTTGATCATCTTTATGGCCTTTTATAGAATCCATTATTTCTTTTGTTAATTGTTTTTGGTTTTTAATAAATAGAGCCATGTTTTTTAATGAGAATGTGTAGAAGAGAATATGATAATCTTCAAATAGATTATTGACTTTTTCATATATTTGTTCTGTTTCTTTATTAATAGTTATTTGATTTTTTGTTTTGATAGCTATACATAAATCTCTATAATCATCTGCGATACTTTCAAGCAACCAGACAATAGTGTATAAATATCGATTATTTAAATCAAATTTAATTATGTTTAGGATTCTTTCACATAGATTTGGTAGTTTGTTATTTGTTTTTTCTAAAGATAAAAGCTCGTCTATTTTTTTGAGAGTACCTGTTTTTATATATTCTAAACTGTTTTTTGACAATGAGATTGTAACTGAAAAGATTTTTCTTAGTATATTATCTAATTCTGATTGAAAGCCTTCTGTTATACTTTTAATAGTGCAGCTATCTTTTGTTTGTTCTATTATTTCAAATCCAACAAGTGTAGAAGAAATCTTTTTTTGAATTATATTAAGGATATCTGAATTATTAAAGGATATTTTTATTTCGTCGTATCCTTTTTTATGCATCAATGCAAGAAGTGGCCAGGCAATTTCTTTTTCTGTATTTTTAAGGTCAATATCTGCTTTTAATCTTTTTTTGCTTTTATCAGAAAAAGAGATTATTAGTTCATCATTTTTTTCTTCAATATTTAGTTCATCACCTTTTTTTATATCATTTTCCTTTGTCCATTTTGAAGGCAAGGATATTGTTAAGGTTGATGGACCGTGTAATGAAACTTTTCTTTTCATTTTCTAGTTATTTTTGGTTATATTCTATTAGAAATATGAATATATATAAATATTTTTCTAAATAAACATATGTATATAAATATACATAATGTGATAAAAAAATATGTATAATAATTCTGTTATCTCCAAACTAAAGTGAAAACTAAAGTAAAACAAAGGAATAATTATGGAATTATAATTAGTTTGTTATTTGTGTTAGTTATTGTTGCTTTTGGTATTATATATGGATTAAATATACAAGAACAAAATCTAGTTACAGGAAGTTTTGTTAAAACTCCTAATGAGGTTAAAATGTATATTTTTCCATGGATAATATTATTAGGATTTGTTGTTCTTTTGATATATCTTAATAAGGGGATTAATCCTGCTCCTGTTAAAAGTAAGATTAGAAGTTTAAAATAAAGAATTTATTTTTTTAGCAGTAGCATTTCTTTAAGAGATTCTTAAATAAGATTGGAAGATAATTTTAGAAATTGAAAAAAAAAGAAAAAAAATTTATTTCTTTGCAAGCATTAATACTTCTTTAAGAGCAACTACTACTGTTGCAGGTACTACAAATGCTAGCAGTTGTGTAAAGATTCCTGCCAAATATGGGCCTACTATCTCTACTTTTCCCAAAGTTCCTGCAGCGCCGCCAGCAAAAGCAACGATTACTAACACTGTTGATACTAGCAAGAATTCTTTAATTTCTTTGGTTCCTACATTCATGAAACCAACAATCAATCCTGCTAATATAACAAGAGAAGTTAGCCAACTTAGTGCTGCTCCAAGGTAACTTGCCAATGCTCCGACAATTACTGCTGCAATTACACCAACTATATAGGCATACTTTCCTACGTCTTCATTCATTTATTTCACCTCTTTTTATGTAAATTTACATAACTTTATACCTGCTTTATAAAAACAACTATATAAATGTTTCTTTAAATTATTGAGTAATAATACTATATCCTATTAATCTGAATCTATTTCCAATTCTTCTTGAAATAGTAACATTAGAATTAGGATTAGCACAAACAGGCAGTTTTAATTTACATCTTATAAAATCTTTTTTAAGTTCTACAACAACTCCAACAGTTGCAGCTGAATTAATATTTAGCATTAATATCTCATTTATTTTAATTGGCTCTACTCCTAATTCTTCTTCAACTCCAACAACCCTTTCTAATAAATGAGTTTCTAGCTTTAAGTCGTTCCAAACAGGAGGAAGTTTTCCAGGCAAGCCAACTATGTTTCCTGCTAATGAATCTGATTTAACAATAGCAGGATCTAAGGAAGTAAGGACTCCAATTGTTCCACCAGGACCAACTTCTTTAACAGTTAAATTTCCTGATTTTAATCCTATTATCTTTGTTATAATTTCTTTGTATTCTTTTCTTCCTTTTTCTTCTATTACAATTCCTGGTTTAATTTCAATGTCTTGGTTGAGTTTTAGGAGTCCCTGCTTTAAAGCTCCTCCTAAAACACCGCCAACAAGTTTTTCATAATCACTTCCTGGCCTGTTTATATCAAAGGAACGTGCAATAAACATTATTGGATCAGTATCAGGGTCTCTTTTAGGCGTTTTCAGATTCTTTTCAATGGCTTCAATTAACACATCAATGTTAACGTTCTGCTGGGCAGAGATTGGTATAATTGGAGCGTTTTCATAACTAGTTCCTTTAATGAATTCTTTTATTTCTTTGTAATTCTTTATTGCTTCTTTTTCACTAATGATATCAATCTTGTTTTGTACAATGACAATATTCTTTATTCCGCTGATTTCTAAAGCCATTAAGTGTTCTCTTGTTTGTGGTTGTGGACAGGATTCGTTAGCTGCAATTAAGAGCAAAGCACCGTCCATTATTGTTGCTCCTGATAACATTGTTGCCATTAATGATTCGTGTCCAGGAGCATCAACAAAACTAACCTTTCTTAATGGTTTGCCTTTTCCTTTGCAATCACATTTTTCTTTAACAGAATGCTTTTTGCATTTCTCGCATTTATAGAAAACAGCATCAGCATAACCTAATCTTATTGTAATTCCTCTTTTAATCTCTTCAGAATGAGTATCTGTCCATACGCCACTTAGAGCCTTGACTAAAGTGGTTTTACCATGGTCGACATGGCCAACTAATCCAATACTAATTTCAGGCACTAATTCGTTTTTTTTTACCATATATTTTTAAGAGTTTTTATTTTTCTTCTTTAGGTTTTTCTTCTTGCGTAGAGTCAGACTTCGTCTGGGTAAGTGAAGCTTCTTTAGGTGCTTCAGCTTTTGCTTCTTCTTTTGGAGCCTCTTCTTTTTTTGGTGCTTCTTTTGGTTTTTCTTTAGGCTTTTGAGTTTCTTTTTTCTCTTCTTTTGGAGCCTTTTTAGGTTTTTCTTCTTTGCCTTCTTTCTTTTCTGCAGCTTCTAGTTTAGCTTTTCCATGTTTTAGAATCTTTAGATTAATCTGGCTTATTTTTTCATTTATTGCTTCACCACAAACAGTTTTTCTTCTTCTTATTCCTTTTTTGCCTCCTCTAAATCCAACTCCTTTTTCAACTAATATTCTTTTTCTTGCTCCAGCTATTCCTTTTCTCATAGGAAATCCGCAAAAATCACTGCCTCCTGTGATTTGGAATTCATATCCTGTTAAATCAATTGATTCTCCTTTGATAGTGTTACCTATCTTTAAACCAATAAATGATTTTGCATCGTTTTCACTAACAGTTCTTTGATAACATTTTCCTGTTTTAGGATCACCTATAGTTAGTTTAAATTCAACCATTTTAGTCCCTCCCGAGCTCTATATTAATTTGTTTAGGCTCAGCATAGAATAATTTAGAGAATTAACATATATTTATAAAGATTACTACAATTTGCCTTATTACTACTATTAGACCGAAATATATATAAAGAAAAAAGCATATTTTTCTATTAAAAAGAGGCTGGAAATGTCTGATGAAGAAATATTAAAAAAATACGGATTTGAACAGGAGGTGTGGGAAGAGGCAAAGAATCAATTTGTTAAGACTTCATTTCCTAATCCTATTAAGAGATTTAGGATAATTTGGGAGATATTTAATATGTCAATGGAGGAGTCTTATTACTGGACTCTAGATTATATCAGACAGGATTTGGGTTTTTCTAAGGTTTATAAAACAGAGGATGTTTTTGCAGCTGCTGAGAATTCTGCTTTTTTTGGTGTTTCTCAACAAAGAATAGGGTTGCAGCAGGATAAGGTTAGCCAGTTTTTAGCAACAATTGGAAAGATGGTTAAGGAATTATTCCAATTAGTAAGAGAATTAAGGATTATTGACGAAAGAATGGTTTATTATAATGAAAGTTTTATGGGGGTTGAAAGTGCAGAGATAACCTTAAAAGGAATATGGATTGATATGGTTGAAGGCGGGGCTAAGAATCCTGCTTCTGTATTTGGAATGGCTAGGGAAGTTCAATTTACTTCTTTGCCTGATTTGTTCTTTAGTACGCATCCTAAAAAAGAAGAGGATGTAGATGATTTTGTTGATACAAAGAGGGCTGGATTTAATAAACTAGTAAGAAATGCTTTGAAAAGAAAATTAAAAACATTCTTAGTTTGGAAAGAAAGAACTTATGATGAATTAAAAACAAGAAGAACATTTACTTTAAAATATTTAAGACAGCATTATGATATTATTAAGATGTATATGACTTGGGTTAGACCGTATATAAGACATATAAGAAGATTATCATTAGATGAAGAAAAAACACTAACTCCTGATTTAATAACTGCTTTTGAAGGAAGTATGATTGAGATAGAATTCTTAGCAACAAAGCTTCCATTGGATGAAAGGACACATAAACAAAATAAGCATATGTATTCTTGTATACTTTCTAATTTTGATTTTAGAACAAGACCAAGTATGTCTTATCAGCAAGAAGGTTATCAAAGAGGTCCAATTCATGTTGGTAGATTAGAATGGAATATAAGAGGATATATTTGGAATAAAAAACAAATTGATTCTTATGTTAAAATGAAAGAGGATCAGGATATGGAATTATTGAAATCGGTTTCAGATTCAGTAAGAGCTGCAATGGATGCTTTAGGAGGAGAACTTGAGAAATATTTAGAGCAAGCAGGTGAGGAGATAAAAAAGGAAGAAAAGAAACCTGAAAAAGCACCAGGATTTTTGAAAAGATTTAGAGCAGAGTTTGTAGGTCCTCCTAAACCAGAAGCTGCAAAGAAAAAACCAGAAAAAACACCTGCATTAACAATAAAAAAAGAAAAGAGTGCTGCAAAAAAGGAACTTAAGATATGTTTATTTTATACTTTTAAGAATTATAAAAAAGCGCATAATATGATTATGTGGTAAATTTTGCTGGCGCAAAATTTACATCCTCCCCATTACCGCTGCAAACGGCGTGTCCCGCCCCGACAAATAATATTATTTTCGCACAACTAAAATTGATGTTCACCCAAACAAAAGATGTTGTATCACAATTAAAATTATGTTTATCGTGATAAATTTTGACGAAGGTTTATATACAAGCTTAAATTATAACAAGTTATGGCAGAAGAAGATATTTTAAAAGAACTGAAAAAGCTTTCACCAAAAGAAAGAGCGGAAAAACTCAAAGAACTGCAGAAAAAAGACAAAGAAGAGATAGAACAAGCTCAAAAATTATTGCAGGAAACAGAAGAAGAGATAGGAAGGCAGGAAGAGTTAAAAAAGATTCCAATTCCACAATTAAAGGCAGTTGATATAGGTGCTTTATTCAGTCCAGAAGAAAAGGAATTGTTTAGGGCTAAAAGATTTGTAACAGAAAGGCCAAAAGAAGAAGCTGAAGAAGCAAAGATTCAGGAAAAAGCAGAGCTTGAAAGAATAGCTGAAGAAGCTCCAAAGCTTAGCCAGGAAGAAGCTGCTAATCAGGCTCAATATTTGGATCAATTAAGCCAAAAACCAGTAGAAGATATATATAACAAGGTAAAGGATATTTATCAGCGAGTCAAAGCATCTGGAGAGGTTACTCCAGAGCAGATGAATGAACTTAATAATATAGGGTATGCAAACAGGAGAAAACTAGAGGATATAGAAGCTGGCAAATATAAAGAAGTAACACAAGAAACTGCAAGAGAAATGGTATTAACTGAAAAGATGAGAAGCTGGCTACAGGAATCTTATGGGAGATAATTCGCCTTCGGCGAATTCGGGGTCCTCCCCACTACCGCTGCAGACCGCGTGTCCCACCCCGACAAAGATGTTGTTTTATCACAACTAACTCAAAAAAGATGGAAAATGGTTGAATTTAGTTCGTATGTAACACCAATGGATAGGCAATATGGAAAGCCTTCTGTAGATGATACTTCTACAAATGATGTTGGAATTGGAGTTCAGGATATTGGGCAGTCTGTTCCAATGGGAATAGCTGCTGCAAATGTTCAGGGAGTTGCTGCTAAGCTAAGAGCTGGAGCTGGAGCTGTTGAGATAGGTTTTCCAGGAGCTGTTAGAGGACAAAGGCAGGCGCAGACTCCAGGAATGTTTGGAAAAGACCAAAGACAGGCTTTAAGGGAATTAGCTGAAATAGCTGAGGTTAAATTCACTACACACTCAAGTTATGGTATAATGGGTCTTGCTGGAATAGACCAGCAGGGAAATTTTTCAAAGGAACAGAAGAAGTTAGCTGTTGATGAAATAAAAAGAGCTGTGGAATTTGCAGCAGATACTGCTCAAGGAGGATCTGTTGTTGTTCATACAGGAGAGTTTCAAAGGCCTATTTCAGAGGAACCATGGGCTAAAGATCCTAGTGCTCCTAAAGGTTATAGATTTATGCATCATGGAGAAGAACCAGAGAGAGCAATTATTAGAGTGGTTGATTCTAGAACAGGACAAGTAATGACTCAAGTTAGGAAAAACCAAAAGGTTGCAAGAGCTGTTTGGAATAGATATGAAGAAGATAATAAAGAATTTTGGGAAGAACATAAAGGTGAAGGTTATACAGATTCAAGAGGCAAGACTGTTAATCCAGGAGATTATGTAGATTATGAAGGAAATAAGGTAGATATCAAAGATAGAGTTCCTGTATATGATCCTTCTACTGGAAGATTTAAGGTTAAATATAATACTTGGGATGATTTTGTAAAAGAAGCTGATGAAAGAAATAAAATAGAAGCAGAGAAAAGAAGCATGGATTTACAGGAATTTAAATTAAAGAATCCAGATGATGTTGTGCTTCCAGAAGAAGCATTTTTAAGAGCTACATTAGAGACAAATGAAGGCCATAGTAGAGGTTGGGCTGGTTATTATGCTCAGGGATTTGAAAGAGCAAAAAAGGATTTATCTAAATTAAGAAAGGCTTTGAATTTTTATAAAAAACTTGAAGAATCAACTCCTAAAGAAGAGATGTGGAAATTAAGACAGAGAGCTGGACAGGAAATTGGAATACTTCCCCCTGAATACAAGCTTCCTTCAGAAGTAATTCAGGAAGCAATAACAAGATCAGAGAGAACAATGGAATTTGAACATCAAGCATCTGTTTCCCAGCAGCAGCAAGCAGAGGATTCAAGAGAAACTCAAGAACATGTAATGAGTGCAAGAAAATATGCTTTGAAAGAATCTTATGATTCTTATGCAGAAGCTGGATTGCATGCTTTAGATCAGACAAAAGGCAAGCATTTAGGAAAACCTCTTATAATAACTATGGAAAATATTTTTCCTGAAAGTTATGGCGCGCATCCAGATGAATTAAAGAGCTTGATTGAAAATAGCAGAAAAAGAATGACAGAAAGACTTGTTAAAGAAAGAGGATTTTCAGAAGCAGAAGCAAGAAAAAAAGCTGAAACACATTTGAAGGCAACATTAGATACAGGCCATTTTAATATGTGGAGAAAGTATTGGCAGAATGATCCTTCAAAATCAATGGAGCAGAATGACAAGGAATTTCAAAAATGGATGCTAAATAAAACAGAAGAGCTTGCAAAAGCAAAGATGGTTGGAAATGTTCATTTAACAGATAATTTTGGGTATCAGGATGATCATTTGAGTCCAGGAGAAGGAACAACTCCTGTAAAGGAGATTGTTAAAGTACTTAAAAAACACGGTTATGAAGGAGCGTTGACTGTTGAACCTGGTGCAGATGCTTCTACTGATTTGTCTGATTTTCATGGATTAATGAAAACATGGAGATTATTTGGAAGTCCTGTTTATGGTGCTCATGGTCCTGTTGGCAGAGAAGCTGGCTGGACTAAAGATTCATGGACAAATATTCAATACAGTTATTTTGGGCAGGCAAGAGCTCCTTATTATATATTTGGGCCTTATGCTCCTTCACAGGATTGGACATTATGGTCGCAAGTTCCTATGGAGTAATTTGATGATTAAAATGGTAGAAAATTATATTAAATTGTGCTGGCCTGAGATAATGTATAGTTCTTATCAGTATTCTATTTCTTCTTATTATAAAACTGGGTTAAAAGATGATTATTCATGGAGTCAAATGCCTCTAGAGTGAAGAAGTTTGAATTGTTAAAGCAAAAATATGAAGAGTTTTATTCTTTGTTTTATGCTAAAGGAAAGATTCCAATGGGTGATACTGAGAAAGGGATATGGGGAGCAGCTATGACTGATCATGTATTTGAGTTTTTTAATAAGATTAATCTTGGAAAGAGTAAAACATTTATTGATCTTGGTTCTGGAGACGGCAAGGTTGTTTTAATTGCTTCTTTGTTTGGTGTCAAAGCAACTGGAATAGAGTTTGACAAGGATTTAATTGATGCGTCAATTAAAATAAGAGATGAATTAGAACTTAGTGCAGATTTTATACAAGGAGATTTTCTAAAACAGGATTTATCTAGGTATGATGTTATTTTTATTAATCCTGACAAGAATTTTGAATATAAGCTTGAAAATAAATTACTGAAAGAGATGAAATCAAAATCTAAATTGTTTGTTTATAATAATATTTTTTTGCCAAAGATTCTTAAGAAAGGGAAAACTTATTGGTTTGAGCAGATTTCGATAATAGAATATAGTGTTTAATTTCTCTCAACAAATTTTTGCATAATCTCTAATCTTGCTTTATGAGAAATCTCAAAATCATTATGATTGTTTAGAAATATTAGTGCTTGGTCGTATGCTTTTTTAAGATAGGCTTGTGGATGTCTAATTCCATACTCTGCTTCATAGCTGCTTGCGCCAACTAATAAGTCTGTAATTATTTTTTTCCCTTTTTCTCTGTACATACGAATCTGAACAGGTATTAGCGCTTTAGGATTTGCTTGTATTTGGGGCATAAAATCTGCATGTTCTATATTTCTTGGAACAGGAAAATATTTTTCAGAATCAATATCATAAACTAAATCTAATCTTCCTTCTTTTTTTCTGTCTCCAAATTCTTTTAATAATTCTTCACTTAATTTATTAATTGGTTTTATTTCCATTTTCAAAGCCCATATAAAAGAAGAGCTGCTCTTGATGGTATTTCTCTATCTAGTTTTCTAATTTTTTCAACTAATCTCTCATAAAATTCAGGATGATCTTTTGATAAATCTAAACATAATTTTCCTAAATTTTTATAATAGCCATCTTCCATCAAATAATCCATTTGCACTGCAATATCAATGAATGTTTCTGCTGCAGAATCAGCATCATTGTCAAAGAGATTCTTGATAGAGTATCCTCTCTGTCTTAGTTCTGTTAAAAAATCTTCACTAATTGCTTCATCCCCATAAATTACATTTATATTCATCTGTAAATCATCTTTAATTTGAATCCTTTTGCTAATATTTTACCTGCCTGAAGTGTTGCTAATATTAAATCTCTGGCATCGTTAACTTGTTTCTTTGTATGTAAAGGTGATTT
>JAHWIT010000179.1 GCA_019322455.1 Candidatus Woesearchaeota archaeon | reverse complement strand
AGCATCAGCCTGTCTTTCAAGCTCTAACTTTTTGCTAATAGCCACAGAACTCTGACTCAAATTATAAGCATTAATTATCTCATCAGCTAAACAATCTTCAATTGCCTTTTTGCTGTTAAATGATTTTTGATATGATCCCTGAGTAAAGTATCTTAAAGCAATATCTACTCTTCTTTGAGGAGCGCATTCAACTGCTTTTGGATATCTAGCTCCGCCATATTCAATTGTAATAATCTCTTCCCTAGGAGCAGCATTCTCTACAGCTTTAACAAAAACAGCAATTGGATTCTGTTTAGTTCTTGTCTCAATTATTGAAAATGCCTTTCTAACAATTTCAGAAGCAGTAGATGATTTTCCAGTTATATGAGAACTTGTCTTAAAATGCTTTCTTGCTTTATGACCAGGAATCATTACTTTATTGATCAATCTCTCAACAATAAATACCTTTGATTTATGAAATCTATTTCCAGCATATCTTGCTCCGGTTCTTGGAACTATCTTTGGATCTAAAGTTATATATTCAATTAATCCTTTATCACTAACCTTAATACCTTCTGCATCCCATTTATTAAATACTTTAATCATTTTAAAACTTTATTTTCTAGCTTTCTCAATCTTTCCTCTTAGTAATGCATCCAAGCTTTGATCATTAACCTCAACAACACACCATCTAACTCCAGGAATATCTCCTTTTGCTCTTCCCATCTTTCCGCCAATACATTCTACAACAACCTCATCGTGTTCATCTATAAGCTTAGTAGCTCCATCTCCAGGACAAAAAGCAGTAATTTGTCTGCCATTCTTAACTAACTGAATTCTAACACATTTTCTCATAGCAGAATTTGGCTGTTTTGCTTCTAACTGTACCTTTTCCAAAACAATACCCTTTGCTCTTGAAGAACCTATTAATGGGTCACTTTTCTTTTTTAAATTGAGCGTTTTTCTTATATATTTTCTACTATGCCATCTACCTTTTTTTCTTCTTTTCTTCAATCTTCTACAACTTCCTAGTCCTCTTGATTTCTTTCCCATTTTCTATCTTTAAGATTAATAATTTGTTTAAAAAGGTTTCTAAAATTGCAAGGCAATTTTAGAACTTCAAAAATCTCAAAGAGATTTTTGTAATTTGCGAAATTTTTAATTTTGCAAATTTAAAATTCCAAAGGATTTTTATAACTTACGAAAATTTATATATTTTCGTAAGTTCAAAATCGAAGATTTTGTAACTTGCGGTTAAACAACCCTTACCATCAAATAACTTTGATGTCTGTGATTTCAAAATATCTTCTAACAATCTCTTTAGTAACATTCAAATTAACAGCTCCTCTTCCAATTAAATAACCTCGTGTTTCAGAATCCAGAGGAGTTATAGTAATAATCTTATCTTCTTCAACAATCTCCTTTACCTTTGAAGGAAAAACAACATTCTTAATAAATTGAATCAAATCAGGATTAAACTCAATAATCCTTAATTTTTTCTTCAACATTCTTTCTAGTCTTTTAACATTGCTTCCTCCTTTCCCCAAAGCTTTGCCGATATTGCCTTCCTTCACAACAAACACCAGCCTTTCCCCAATCTCAAAACAATCCTTAACCTGAGCTCTAGTTATAGTCTCAAACATACTAATAAATTTCATCAAATTAATATCATACTTAATCTTAATCATTTTTGAAAACAAAGCACAGAAATAGAAAACGGCTTTTTACAAATTACCCCAAGTTCATTACTAGGCTGTCTAAGTTTAACGACCTTTACTTTACTTAATTTTCCATAATATTCAATATCTTCTTTAACATCATCAGGACAGTTTGATGTTAAAAATACCTTCTCAGCTTTTCCTAATTTCAAAGCCTTTATAGTCCTGGATGTTCCTATAATAACCTTTCCTTCTTTTACCATCTTCTTAATATCATCTATATTGCTCATCTTATTTCACTTTTGTAATTAGTCCAGGCAAGCCAGTACCAATTGGAACAGGCTGGTTTAACATAACATTTTCAACAACAGAATTAAGCCAATCAACTTCTCCCACTAAAGCAGCATTGATTATATGTTTAATTGGTGTTTCAAATGATGCTCTTGCTAATACAGAGGCTTTTTCACTTACAATACCATATCTTGTTATTCCGCTAATTTCTCCAGCTGTGCACATTGTATCTGCAACTAACATTATATGTCTTACATCAACATTTAATCCTTGAGCTTCAATAACCTTATATACTTCATTTATTATTGCCTGCCTAGCAGCTTCTATTCCCAAAATATTTCCTATTTCAAAAACATCATTTGTAGTTGTCCTGCTGGAATCAACTTCATTTAATTCAAGAACATCAGCTAAATTCGTTCCAGCTGTTATTATAATAAATTCATCTCCTCTTTTTACTGGCAATACTTGTTTAATTCCTTTTATTCCTTTAATATAAGCGTCTTTTATTTTATCTTTTATTTTATAGATATCTCCTGTATTTTCCTTGCTTCTTGCTTTCAAAATCAATCCATTTTCAGTCTTTTTAATTGCAATTCCTTTAAATGATTTTTTTAAAGCATTAATAACCAAAATAGGGGTAATTCCAATATCCTTCATTTTCTGCTTGTCAAACACAACTTCAATCTTTGATTCTGCCATATTTATCAAAAGTTCAACCATAATCTCCTTTAATGAAGTTTCTTTAATAGTCAAAGCCAATCTTCTTATATCCTTGCCTTGGCTCCATGGTTTTTTTAAGAATATCTCCATCATAGGTGTTGCAATCTTCTTCCTTCCGTCTAATATCTCAATTATTCTTGGCAATCCAACTGTAACATTCATTTCTGCAACACCAGCAAAATGAAATGTGTTTAAAGTCATCTGAGTTCCAGGCTCACCAATTGATTCCGCTGACACTAAACCAACGCTCTCACCAGCATCAACATGAGCATTTTTATATTCTTCATAAGTTTTCTCTAATATCTTATTAACCCTTGATTCAGACATATCTTTAGTTTTTTCCTTTATTTCTTCAATTATACTAATTGGTAATTTATCCTTATATTTTGCAAATTCCTTAACCATATTATCTCACACCTGCCATAACACTTTGAACATTAATCTTACCGCTTTCACTTTTACTAACATCTATTCCATCTTCGCCGTAACTAAATTGAATAATCTTTCCACTTGCATCCCTTACAGTTCCATCATATTCTACTCTTAAATCTTGCATTGCATTTGCTAATCTTCTATAAAGATAACCGGATTTAGGTGTTCTTAAAGCAGTATCCATTAAACTATCCCTTCCAGTAATTGCTCCAAAGAAAAATTCAAATGGACTCATCCCTGATTTAAATCCAGAACTAATAAAACCATGAGCCTCTGGGCTTAAATCTCCTCTTCTGAAATGAGACAATGTTCTTCCGACATATCCCTTTTCAATTCTTTTTCCTCTTAAAGCCTGCTGACCTATTACAGCAGCCATTTGAGCAATATTCAAATTATTTCCTCTTGCACCTGATTCAGCCATAATCAGGGAGTGTGTTCTTTTTTTACTATATTCCATCACAACCTTTCCTGTTTCATTTCTTACTCTATTTAAAATCTCAAGAATCTTTAATTCAAGTGTTTCCTTTGCTGTTCTGCCAGGAAATACCTCTAATTTTCCTTGATGATATAAATTAATTAAACCATTTACATCATCTTCAGCCTTATTTAATAATTCCTTTATCCTAATTCTAGCATTTTCTGGAATATCAGAATCAACTATATCAGTAGTAAATCCTCGTTTTAAAAGCACCTTTATACCTAATCTAAATATATTTCCAAGAATCTTTATTGTTTTATCTTCACCATATCTTTTATGTATGCTTCTTAACATTAATCCTGCTTCTCCTCCTATTGTATTTTTATCAATTACTCCTTGAATTAATTTTCCATCTTTTATTATAACATCATCTTTTCCATTTTTATCTACTGCTTTTGATCTTCCTT
>JAHWIT010000178.1 GCA_019322455.1 Candidatus Woesearchaeota archaeon | reverse complement strand
TTAAATACTAGTTTAGATTTATATTTTTTAAATTGTGAGAGGTGTTAAAAAGTGGATGATTATAGGAATCCTGAAGAAATAAAGTCTGAAAATTCTGAATTTCAAACTCCTGAACCGAGTTCTAATGAAATAAATCCAGAGCCAGTTGAGGTTGAAAGGCCAGTTGAACCTGAAAAACCAGCTGAGCCTGTTGTAGAAGCTGCTTCTAGCTCAAATAATTCAGTAGATGCTGAATTAGAGGAGATGTTAGGTAGACAAAGGGCAAAGATTAAGGTGGTGGGAACAGGAGGAGGCGGAAATAACACAATAAATAGGATAACTGAGGTTGGAATTAAAGGAACCGAGTCAATTGCTGTAAATACTGATGCTCAAGATTTGTTATATACTAATGCTAATAGTAAGATATTAATTGGAAGAGAAACAACTCAAGGAATGGGAGCTGGAAGCAATCCAAAATTAGGAGAAGAGGCTGCTAAAGAAAATGAGCACGAGATAAAAAAATCATTGGTTGGTTCTGATATGGTGTTTATCACTTGCGGTTTAGGAGGAGGTACTGGAACTGGATCAGCACCAATAATAGCAGATATTGCTAAAAAAATGGGATGCTTAACAGTCGGTGTTGTTACACTACCATTTGCAATGGAAGGACAAGTTAGATATGAAAATGCTATAATTGGATTAGAAAAGATGGAGCAGATAGTAGATACTTTGATTGTTATTCCGAATGATAAATTATTGGAATTAGCCCCTGATTTACCATTACATACTGCTTTTAAAGTAGCTGATGAGATTTTGACAAGTGCTGTGAAGGGAATTGCTGAATTAGTTACTAAAGCTGGATTAGTTAATCTTGATTTTGCTGATATAAAGGCTGTTATGAGAAATGGAGGAGTTGCTTTGATAGGAGTTGGAGAGTCAGATACTGAAAATAGAGCAGCAGAGGCTGTTGAAAAGGCTATAAGCAATCCTTTGTTGGAAGTAGATATAACAGGAGCTACTGGAGCATTAATTAATGTTGCTGGTGGCGAAGATATGACTTTGGATGAGGCAAGAAAGGTTGTTGAAGTGATATCAGAAAGATTGAATGATGATGCAAAGATTATCTGGGGAGCTCAGATATATAAGGATTTAGAAGGCACAATAAGAACAATGCTTGTTATAACAGGAGTTAAGAGCACTCAGATATTTGGACCAGATAAAAGAATATCTGATAAAAGAAAAAGTGATATTGAAAAAGAGCTTGGAATTGAGTTTGTTGATTAGAAAATTTTATATATAAAAAATATTTGATAGGTTTACTATGGAAAAAAGGGTGATATATGCTATAATTATAATTGTAATTATTCTAGGTATTTTTCTAATTGTTAAATATGGGCCTTCAATGACGGGAGCAGTAGTTGCTGGCCAGAAGAAATGTGTTAGTCCAAAAGCAGCTCTTGGGTTTATTAATAAAAATGGCTGTGTAAGGATATATGAAGATGAAAAATGTGCAGAACAGGGAAAAGTAGAAGTTCAATGTTAAATAAATTCTAAATTAAAAAATTAAGAACTAGATTCAGGTTCTCCTGCTATTTCTTCTGCGCCTTTTGTTCTATACACAGAAGCAAAGGAAGGTGTAACAACAATATAATCTTCTCCGAATCCTGCAATATCTCCTTCAATTGCATCAGTTGTTTTCTTTAATTTATTTATTGCTCTTTTTAATTCAATTAAATCTTTTTCTTTCAAGGGTTTAATATTGATTAATGCAATCGTATATCCTTCTCTTAGAGAATCTAGGATTGGTTTAATGTCATCAAAATCTTCAATTACAAATGGCCTTACAACAATCTTTGCTTTTCCTTCTTCAAGTTTTTCAGGCCCGAGTTCAACATAATCTTCTGCGCCTGCAACAGGGACATCTACTTCCTGGCCTCCCATTTTTTCGCTCATTTTTTCTTTGATTCTTAAAAAGAAATTTTTCATCTTTATCCCTCAGTCCCATTATTTAGTAATAATAATTAAATTATATTTAGTTTGATATTTTATATATATAAATCTTTTGTTTTTATACTTTTAAAGGCATTTTATTAAAAATACTAGCTTTAAAAAGAAACCTTTATATAATCTTTTATATATCCTGTTCGTGTTTAGGGTGAGGTAAAAAGTGGTTAAAAAGATAGGAAGTTTTAGAAGAAAGACTAGACATAAATTAAGCAAAACAGCAAGGAAGAAAGGAAAGATAAATATTTCAAAATACTTTCAAACCTTTAAAATTGGTGAAAAGGTAGTTTTAAAAGCAGAACCAGCTGTACAAAAGGGAATGTATAGACCATCATTTCATGGAAAATCAGGAATTATTAAAGCCAGAAAAGGCAGCTGTTATAATGTTTTAGTTAATGATAAAAATAAACAAAAGGTTATTATAGTACATCCTGTTCATTTAAGAAAAATATAAAATGGCAAAACCAGAAATATTATCAGAACAGCCAATCTCTATGATTGAGCTTAAACAAGAACTTGAGAAGATTAAACAGAGAGATAAAGAACTAGGAATTATATCAAATAAAACCCAAGAATATCTTAATCAATTTGTTACTCTTGAGCCTAAGAAAGCAGAAGAACTTAAAGAAAAGCTTGAAGCTCTTAAGATATCAAGATTAAAACCAGAATTTATAATAAAGATACTTGATACAATACCAACAACAGTAGAACAATTAAAGACACTTCTACAAGGATATGTTGTAAGTCTTAATCAGGCAGACACGAGGAAGGTTGTTGATACTATTAATCAAGTTGTGCCGGCGAAGAAAAAATAGCTGGCTTATACTTTTTTTAAAGCCGAAAAAACTTACCTATTAGAAAATGGAAGAACAAATTCCAAGAAAAAAGGAAGAGAATGCAATTGTATTAGATTTTTTGCCAAACGGTTATCCATCTGATACAAGACCAATGCATATGAAGACTCCAATAGCCCAGGCTTTAGGAATAGAACGTTTTACTTTATTGGAATTAGTTCCAAAGAAAGGAATTTTTTTACAGCCTTATGAGGAAGTATATATTGGTGAAGGAAAAAGGGAAAAGATCCATCATATAATTGGAAAATTGCCTATTGAAAAATTAACTTCAACTGCAAAATCAGAGTTGGAATATGTGATTAAGGATCTTGTGGATAAAAATGAAAAAAGATTTATTGATTTTTTTAATAAAGCAGGGCCTTTAACAACAAGAATGCATCAATTAGAGCTTTTGCCTGGGTTAGGCAAGAAGCATATGTGGGAGATATTGGAAGCAAGAAAAGACAAGATATTTGAATCGTTTAATGATATAAAGAAAAGAGTTAAATTAATGCCTGATCCAAAGAAGACAATAATCAAAAGAATAATCTCAGAAATACAAGGAAAAGAAAAGCATCTAATTTTTGTAGAGCATTAAAAATGCTGCCTGAAGAAAAAATAACAATAAATAAAATAAAAAAGTCTTTTTCTATTCTTAATGATAAGAAGAATCTTAGTGTTAAGGATGCAGAAAAATTAATTTCAGATATAACAATTGTTCTTGGAATATATGCTGTAAACAAACCAAAGGAATTGGAGAAGTTAATTAATTCAATGATAGATTTTGGAAAATCAAGACAATGGGCTGTGCAAGGCAGCATGATTATGTTTAACAGAATTAAAAAAGGACAGTTAAAAGTTAAGAAAGTATGATATCTGAATTTGAAGAAGCTGAACTTAAATGTGAAGTTTGCGGCAAAAAGATTAAAGTTATTAGAAGAATTGGAGCAGAAACAAAGAAATTCTTATGCCAGGGTTGTATGAAGAAGGTTAGTGATACTTCTAATTGATGTTGGAAAAAGAATTGTCTAGTAAGTTATATTATATTTTGAGATTAATGTTCCTATGGCTCCCCATTGATTTAATCCCATTAAACTGGGAACTTGTTTATTTAAATCTCTAAAATGGTAGTAACTATCACGGATTGCTTCAAGTAATCCGTGAGGTATAATTGATGGCCATTCTTCACGTTCACCACCAATTCCTGAAAATCCAGCAGGCTCGCCATCATCTTTAAAGTGATACTCATATGAAGTAATTCATTCAAGATTAAATTCAAGGCAACCTATACTATCATTTTTAATTATATATTTAGTACTAACTCTAAGTTCTGTAAATTTAAATCTAATTTCAGAATTAAGTTGGTCAATAGTATACAATAGTTTTGAATATATTGTCTTGTCT
>JAHWIT010000177.1 GCA_019322455.1 Candidatus Woesearchaeota archaeon | reverse complement strand
TTTTTTAATGAAACGTCTTTAGCTAATGGCATGTTTCTTGTATGAATTTTTAGAATTTTTAATCTGCCTTTTTTGGAAGGCACGCCTATTTCTATTTCACGATCAAATCTTCCTGGCCTTCTTAAAGCTGGATCTAAAATATTTGGAACATTAGTAGCAGCAATAACAACAACTTTACCACGAGATTTAAGACCATCCATTAAAGATAATAATTGTGCAACAACTCTTCTTTCAACTTCTCCTTTTACTTCTTCTCTTTTTGGAGCTAATGAATCAATTTCATCGATAAAAACAATAGCAGGAGCATTTTTTTCAGCTTCTTCAAATATCTTTCTTAGATTTTCTTCTGATTGTCCATAGAATTTAGACATGATTTCAGGGCCATTAATTACAGTAAAATGCGAATTTGTTTCATTTGCAACTGCTTTTGCCAGTAATGTTTTACCTGTTCCTGGAGGGCCGTGCAATAAAACTCCTTTTGGAGCTTCTATTCCAAGTCTTTCGAATATTTCAGGATATTTTAATGGAAGCTCAACCATTTCTCTTATTTTTTTAATCTCTTCTTTTAATCCTCCA
The DNA here is from genome assembly GCA_019322455.1 of Candidatus Woesearchaeota archaeon. Classification (GTDB taxonomy): domain Archaea; phylum Nanobdellota; class Nanobdellia; order Woesearchaeales; family WJKL01; genus JAHWIB01. The sequence continues at coordinate 29,527 of JAHWIT010000177.1, read as the reverse complement.
ATATCTTCATAGGTTACATCTGGAATGACTTCTTCTTTTATTTCAACTGCTTGTGGATTAAGAACAATCTCAGTTGTATCTGATATTAGAACAGATCCTTTTGGATTTGTTTCTGCAACAACAAAATGGATATTTTTGAATCCAAATCCAGGCATTGATGCTTCTAACATTCTTGTGATTTCTTTACTAAAAATATCTTCGAAAAATGGAGAATCTGTCATAGTTGTCTGTCTTCTTCTTGTTCCACCTAATGATATAATATCTCCTTTTACTAATGCTCTTCCTAGAAGCCCTTGTTTAAAAGTATTAGGAGAAGCCCTTACAAACACCCCTTTTCTAGCAGGGGCTATTATAATTTTTTTTGCTTCTTTTACATCTGCTTTGTCAATATTAACAAATTCTCCAATACCTGTTTTTGCGTTTCTTCTAATAATACCATCCATTCTTATGATATTAAGTCCTATATCTCCTGGATAAGCTCTGTCAACGACAGCCACAGTAGTTCTTTCTCCTTTAATTTCAATAATATCTCCTCCTCTTATACCCAAATCTTTCATTAGTGTAGAGTCTATTCTAACAATACCTTTGTCTACATCATCCTGAATTGCTTCTGCTACTTTTAGTTTTAGTTCTTTTTTTTCCATTTTTTTATCAAAATGGTAAGCCTTACTCATAGAGTAGAGTCAAACTCACTTCGTTCGTTTGGGTACCTGTTTGTAAGTTTTTCCATTTTTTAGACGAAAAAACCTTTTAAATTAAGTTTGGATACAATGTTAGTGATATTTAAAGGTTTCGTATAAAATTGGAGAAATTTTAAAAAATAATGAAAAATTAACTTTTTTCCTCTGTTTTTAATTTTGGAAGTGGTATTGGTGGTGGTAGTCCAACATCTTTGCTTAAGATTAATGCTTGGATATTACAGTTTGTTAAAGCTGTGTTTAGGACAGGAGTCATTACTTCTTTAGGAAGCTTTTTGTCTTTTTTCCAATTAGCAAGAACTTCTTCTCCTTTTTTTGCTTCTAGTAGTAAAATAACATTTCCTTCTATGTTTATTTCTCCTATTTTAGGCTCATATTTTGAAAAAAATTCAAAAGTGAATCTTAATCCTTTTTGATTTGATTTGCCTGGAAGAGGATATTCTTCAACAGCTTTAATAGATGCATTATTATTAATATTTATTTTTCCTTTAACAGGAGCTTTTTTTTCAACATTTATTTTAGTAAAACCTGATCCAATTATAGTCATATATATCACCTGTTTTTTTGTATTGAGTGTTAATTTATAAATTTTTTGCATAGATTTATAAATAATTAATTATTACTTTGTCTTATGAGTTCAGTTAGAAAGAGTGGTTCATAAGAATTCTTTGTTTTTTAATAGTTTATTTTAATTAGTTTATGGAGGTTATTTAAAATGAATAAAAAATTACATTATCACATTAAGAAACCAGTTGATTTGAGCAAACTGCCTGAAATAAAGGGTTATGATTTTGAGAAAGGATTTGAGTTGGACAAGTTTGTTAAATCTTTATCTACTTCAGGAATTCAGGCAGCTAATTTAGGCAGTGCTATAAATATTGTAAATACTATGATAAGAGAAAACACACCAATTTTTTTGTCTTTTACTTCAAATATGATTTCTTCTGGGATGAGGGAAATAATTTCTTATTTGGTTAGAAATGAAAAAGTGGTTGTATTATGCACATCAGGAGGAGGAGTTGAAGAAGATGCTATAAAATCACATATGCCTTTTAGGATGGGAGATTTTAATGTAAAAGGAGAACATTTGTTTGACGCAGGTGTTGGAAGAATTGGGAATATTTACACAACAACTGAGCATTATTCTTATTTTGAATTTTTTATTAGAGATGTGTTTGAAGAGCTGCTTAAAAAACAGAAAAAAGAGGGGTTACCAATAACTCCATCAAATATATGCTGGATGATGGGGAAATTGATTGGGGAGAAAAAGGAATATAATGAGAAGGATTCTTATCTTTATTGGGCTTACAGGAATAATATTCCTGTTTATTCTCCTGGGATTATTGATGGAGCAATAGGTGATATTGCTTATTTTTTTAGGAAAAAACATCCGGAGTTTGTTATTGATAATGTTGCTGATCATGTAAATTTAATTGATTATATTTTAAATTGTAAAAAGACAGCAGGGATAATATTGGGAGGAGGCATATCTAAGCATTATATTTTAAATGCAAATATCTTTAAAGAGGGTTTTGATTATAGTGTTTATATTAATACAGCTACAGAGCATGATGCATCTGATTCTGGTGGAAATCAAGAAGAAGCAATAACATGGGCAAAGATAAAACCGAATGCTTTAAGGGTTAAGGTTTTTAGCGAGGCTTCTATTGCATTTCCTTTATTGGTTGCTGCTACTTTTGCTAAGAATTAGATTTTGCCTTTGATTATAATTGCATCATTGTCTGTTCCAGGTGCATTCCAGGCTTTGATTAATTGTTCTTTTGTTGTTAATAGATTTTGAGTTCCTGATGAATCATGTATTGAAATATGTGTTTGATTTATTGAAGTTATTGTTATTCCATGGCCTGCATATGAGCCTTGCCTGTTAAAAAGAACATTTTTATCAATTATAAGAATTATTATATGGCCTTTTTTGAATTCGTTTTCTATTTCTGAAAAATCTAATTTTTCTTGGAAGAATTTTTTATTATTGTTTAATTTATCTATTGATGAATATAATGATTCAAAGTTTGTATGATCTATCATAACTTGGCCGTCTCTTTGCCCGTAATATTCTAAAATAAACTCTTCTCCTCTTTGTTTTATTTCATTATAAGGGGTAGTTGAGTAGTAATAAGCATCTAAGTTGTTATCTATTAAAACAGGTAATAATTGAGAGGTCCAAGTCCATTTTCCTGGTGTTCTTCCTGATAATTTATCTAATTCTTCAAAAGAAAAGTCTTTTTCTGGATAATAATATTTTAAAGCCATTTTTACTTGTGTTTGCATACAATTTCCTGATGAAGATTGTCTATAGAATGGAATTTCTAATTTTGACACTTCTATTGTTTCTTCTTTATAAGAACAAGCAGCTACTAAAATGAGCAGTATAATAAAAATTATTTTTTTCATTATTACTTATTTTGTATAAATGTTATATAAACTTAATTATTTTAATATAAGATAAATTTTTATATATCTTAGATTTTCTAAATTATATGAAATATAAAAATATTTTTGGAATGGAGATTGAATGGGATTTTAAGAAGATATTTTTATTAAGTTCATTATTAATATTTCCTAATGTATTAGCTTTATTTCATTTTCAATTATTTGGTTTAAGGATTCATTTTTTTCAATATCTAATATTTTTGGCTGCATTTATTTTTGGTCCTGTTGGAGGAATTCTTTCTGGAGGTATTGGTTCATTTTATACAGCAATTGCTTTGAATAATCCTTATATTGCAATAGGTAATATGATTTTAGGAGGATTTGTTGGATTGTTTATGAAGTATAAAATAGGAATCATGCCTTCTGTTCTTTTGGCATATGCAATACAGGTTCCTTGGTTATGGGTAACTGATATTTATTTAGCAGGAATGATTATGAAATATGTTAATATGATAGTCATTGCTTTATTAGTAAGTAATATTATTTGTGGATTTATGACTAAATTAACTGCTAAGAGAATCAAAAGCTTATTTTTTGATTTCTAAAAATGTTAGAAAAATTAGGGAATAACTCATTAATTGTAATTAAGGATGGAAATATTATTTTTAAATCTGATAAAGATAGATTAAAACCTATTATTATGTGTATTAATGAAAATAAAGGTAAGATGATTGATTCTATTGTTATTGATAAAATAGTTGGATTAGCTGCTGCTAAATTATTTGTTTATGCAAGAGTAAAAGAAATTTATGCATTAGTTGCAAGCAAATCAGCTTTTGATTATCTTATTGGGAAGGATATTAAATTTGATACAGAGAAGATTATTGATGAGATTTTAAATGATTCTAAAACAGAGATATGTCCGATGGAAAAATTGGCTCAGGAATTAAGTGAAGAAGAATTATTCGAAAAACTTAATAAATAGGAGATTATTTTTTTTCTAGATGCAACAATTAAAACTAATTAAGGATTTGGATAAATTAGAAGAAACTCTAAGAGAACAGATTAAAAATATCTTTTCCAAAGGAGAAAGAATTGCTGTAAAAGTACATATGGGAGAAGCAAGGAATCAATATTATATTAAAGCTCCAATTATTAAAAGAATTGTTAATGTTCTTGAGGAACTTGGATTAAAACCATTTTTATTTGATTCTATTGTTTTGTATAGAGGAGAAAGAGACACTGTTGAGAAATATTATAAAACAGCTGAAATGCATGGTTTTACAGAAGAAAAAATAGGATGTCCTATTGTGATTTCTGATAAGGGAATTGATATAAAAACAAAAGATATGACAGTTCATGTTTGTAAAGAATTAACAGACATAGACAGTATGTTGGTTGTTAGTCATGTAAAGGGTCATTGTTGTTATGGATTTGGAGGAGCAATTAAGAATTTAGGTATGGGAGGAGTTACGCCTGAATCAAAAAAAGATATTCATAATGGAGGGCAGGCAGAAACAGATGATTTGTTGGCACAAAGTGCACAAGCTGTTTTAAGCGGATTTAAGAAAGTATTTTATATTAATTTTTTAATTGATATTGCAAAGAACTGTGATTGCGCAAATGATGCTGGACCAATAGTTGCAGATAATATTGGTATTTTGTTTGGAATAGATATTGTTGCTATAGATAAGGCTTCTGTTGATTTAGTTTATAAACAAAAATCAGGAGTTTTTGAGAAATTACATGACCATGATCCTTATTTGCAGATAAAATATTCAAAAGAATTAGGATTAGGGGAAGAAGAATATGATATTAGTTGATATACATGCACATTTGGATCATGGAAGATTTAAGAAAGATTTGGATCAAGTTATTGAAAGAGCTAGAAATGCTGGAGTTAAACGGATAATTACTTCTGGTGTAAATTCTGTTACAAATAGAATTGTTTTAAAGATTGCTGAAAAATATCCAGATATGGTAAAGGTTTCTTTTGGCTTGTATCCATTAGATGCATTGGCCAAAGAATTAGAAGAAGGAGAAGCTTCTGGATTTCCAAGAGATATTCAACCAATAAATGTTGATGAAGAACTTAAATGGATCCAAGAGAATAAAGATAAGTGTGTTGCTATAGGAGAATGCGGAATGGATTTTAATTGGGGAAGAGAAAAGATTGATGAACAGAAAAAGATTTTTCAGAGAGTTATTGATCTTGCTGAAAAGATAGACAAACCAATTATAGTTCATACTAGAAAAGCTGAATTAGAATGTGTTGAGATGCTGGAAAGCAGCAATATTAAAAAAATTGTTTTGCATTGTTTTATGGGAAGAAAGCATTTGATCAAAAGAGCTGATGATAATGGATGGTATATGTCAGTTCCTCCAATTATAACAAGATTACAACATTTTCAAGTTATGGCTGATATTGTTAATATTAATCAATTATTGACAGAAACAGATGCTCCTTATTTGAGTCCATTTCCTGGTGAGAGAAATGAACCTGCTTTTGTAATTGAGACAATAAAAAAGATAGCTGAGATAAAGAATTTTACACCTGAAGAGGTTGCAAATAATATTTGGATGAATTATAATAGATTATTTTTATGAAAATAGAAAAAACTAAATTTTATTCTAGAAAAATTGGAGATTTAGCAAAAGGTTGTAAACAATGTGTTAAAGGTCAGAAGCTTGTTTTATTTGTGACTGGTATTTGTCCGAGAAGATGTTATTATTGCCCTATTTCTGATAAAAAATATGGAAAAGATGTTATTTATGCGAATGAAAGGCCAATTACAAATATTAATCAGATTATTGAAGAGGCTAAGTTGTGCGATGCAAAAGGGGCTGGTTTTACTGGAGGAGATCCTTTGTGTAAATTGTTTAGAACAACTTTTAGTATTGGAAGTTTGAAAAAGAAATTTGGAAAAAGGTTTCATATTCATTTGTATACTTCTTTTGATTTAGTTAATAAAGATAGTTTAAGGAAACTTTATAGAGCTGGCTTAGATGATATAAGATTTCATCCTGATATTGAGAATGATAAATTATGGAATAAAATTTTGTTAGCAGAGAGATTTGAATGGGATATTGGAGTTGAGATTCCTATTATTCCAGATAAATTAAAAGAGACAAAGAAATTAATTGATTATTTTTATAATAAGATTGATTTTCTTAATTTGAATGAATTAGAAATTGCTGATAATAAAATGAGTAGACTTTCTAAGCTTGGATTTTTGACAAAGAGTAGGATATCTTATGCTGTTAAAGGTTCTGAAGATATGGCTTTAGAGTTGATGAAATATATTGTTAAGAAAAGATATAATCTTAATGTTCACTATTGCGCTGCTAAATTAAAAGATAGAGTGCAGCTTGGTGAAAGAATTAAAAGAAGAGCTAAGAATGTTGCAAAACCTTATGATATTGTTGATGAAGAAGGTTTGTTAATAAGAGGTGCAATTTATTGCAAAGATTTAGTTAGAATAAGAAAAGAATTGATGAAGGAATTTGATATTTTTTCTAATTTAATTGAAATAGATCAAGATAGAAAAAGATTATTGACTGGAGCTTGGATTGTTGATGAATTGAAGAAAGAACTTAAGAAGAAAAAATTGAAAATTGCAATTGTTAGAGAATATCCGACTTATGATAGATTAGAAGTAGAAGTTGACTTTAAATCTTAGGGAATTTTGAAAAAAATTTATATATTAGGAAGCAATTGTTTATTATATGAAAATAACAATAGATACAAAAGAGGATTCTGCTACTGACATAAGGAAGGTTATTGCTTTGCTTAGTAAATTAATTGAGGATTCTTCTGAACATCATTCAAATATATTTGAAGATTCTAATCCTGGTTTAGAACCTAATAATTCAGAACCTAATAGTGGAAATGCATTTGCAAATATGTTTGGAGACAATCCAATTATTGCTGAAGAGAAAAAAGAAGATAATGGAGAAGAAAAAAAGGATATGCCTGAAATTGTAGAATATTAAAATGGTTGATTATAAATTTATATCTGATTCTGTTTTTGAGGCTTATGGGAAGAATTTGAAGGAATTATTTGAGAATGCTGCAATTGCTTTAAGCAGTTTTATATGTAAAATTGATAAAGTAAAACCTAAAGAAGCTGAAGAATTTTTAATGAAAGGAGATAACTTAGAATCAACATTATCTAATTGGTTAAGTGGTTTAATTACTATTATTATTGCTGAAAAAAAATTCTTTTCTAAGTTTGAGGTAGAAGAAGTTGATGAAAATCATGTTAAAGTTAAGATATGGGGAGAGCCTATAAAACCAGAAGTTTTAAAGAATACTGTTACATCAATAGATTATTCTAAATATAAAATAGAAAAAACAAAAGAAGGTTATAAAGCAATTGTTGGCTTGAAGGTTTTAAATGAAATATGAATTTTTACCACATACAGCTGATGTAAAGTTTAGAGCTTATGGAAAAACATTAGAAGAAGCTTTTGTTAATGCAGCTTTAGCTTTGACAAAGGTTATAACTGATCCAGACAAGGTTGAACCAAAAATTGAAAAGACAATTGAAGTTTCATCTGAAGATGAAAAGGCTTTGCTTTATGATTTTTTAGAACAATTTTTGATTTTGCTTGATAGTGAAAACTTTTTATTAAATTCTGTTAAAGAAATAAAGATAGAAGATAACAAATTAAAAGCAGTTGTTGTTGGAGATACTGAATTAGAGAAGTATGAAACAGAAACACATATAAAAGCTGTTACTTATCAAGAGATGGAGATAAAAAAAGAGAAAGATAAATATATGTTGCAGGTTGTTTTGGATTTGTGATTAAAATGGATGAAGAAATTGAAATAAAAAAGATATCGGATGTTTTATGGGAAATACCTAAAACAGGCAGTATGAAGGTTCCTTGTAGAGTTTTTGCTTCTGAAAAATTATTAGAGAAAATGAAGCAAGATAGAACTTTAATGCAAGGAAGAAATATTGCTTTTTTACCTGGAATTTACAAATATGCAATAGTTATGCCGGATGGTCATGAAGGCTACGGCTTCCCAATAGGAGGGGTTGCTGCTTTGGATTATGAAAAAGGAGGAATAAGTCCTGGTGGAATAGGTTATGATATTAATTGTGGTGTTAGGCTGCTTAAAAGTAATCTTGCTAAGGAGGATGTAGAACCTAAAATAAAGGAATTATTAGACAAAATATTTGAATATTGTCCTGCTGGTTTGGGTTCAAGCAATATAAGAGTGGAATTAGATCAATTAAATCAAATTTTGGATAAAGGAGCTAAATGGGCTGTTGAGAATGGTTATGGAAATGAAGATGATTTAAAGCATAGTGAAGAAAATGGAGGTATGAAACAAGCAGATTCAAAACATGTTTCTGATTTAGCAAAAAAAAGAGGAAGAAAACAAATTGCAACTTTAGGAAGTGGTAATCATTTTTTGGAAATTCAATATATTGAGAAGGTATTTGATAAGAAAGTTGCTGATGCTTTTGGATTAAAAGAAGGACAAGTAACTTTTATGATACATTGTGGAAGCAGGGGATTAGGTCATCAAGTTTGTTCTGATTATTTAAGACAAATGGAGCATACTTTTCCTGAGATTGTAAAAGGTTTGCCTGATAGAGAATTAATTTATGCTCCTGCTGGAAGTGATATGGCTAAAAAATATTTTAGTGCAATGGCTGCAGCTGCAAATTTTGCATGGTGCAATAGGCATGTTTTAGGTCATCAGACAAGATTAGCTGTTAAAGATATAATTGGAGATGCTAAATTAGAAACATTATATGATGTTGCTCATAATATTGCAAAGGTTGAGGAGCATGAGATTGATGGAAAGATGACAAAGGTTTGGATGCATAGAAAAGGAGCTACTCGTGCATTTGGTCCTGGAAGAAAAGAGATTCCAGAAGTTTACAGAGATATTGGACAGCCTATTATTATTCCTGGAAGCATGGGTGGATCATCTTATGTTTTAGTTGGAACTAGTGAAGGAATGGAAGCAACGTTTGGAAGTACTGCACATGGTGCAGGAAGGGTTATGTCTAGACATCAAGCAATAAAGACTTATAGAGGAGAGAAAATAGTTAAGGAATTAGAAGCAAAAGGGATTCATGTTAAAGGCGCTTCTTGGAAGGGTATTGCAGAAGAAGCTCCTGGAGCATATAAGGATCCAGATGAAGTTGTTAGAGTTAGTCATGAAGCTGGAATTGGTAAATTAGTTGTTAGATTAAAGCCAATTGGTGTTGTGAAGGGTTAGAATTCAAGAACTCTTTTTCTGTTATCAAATTCATAACCTAATTTTTTCCACATTTCAATATGTTCTGGATCAGCTTCTTCTGATTCTCTTGGAATATAATGCATATTAATTTCAATTTTTTTAAGTTTATGTTTATTTTGAAATTGCTCAAAAATTAATTTTGCAAATTGTTCCATTATAGAATTGGGAATAATTCCAAAGTATCCGCTCATTCCTTTTACGTCAAGTGTTCCATAATGAAAACACATGTCTCCTCCACCAATAATATCTTCAGAAATATCATTTTCACTAACAACCCTGCTGTGCCCATATTCATAATCCTCTTTAGGCTGCGCACCTGTATATAATAATATTTTACTATTATCCTGAACAAGCACAAATTTCCAAACACCAAACTCTTCTTCTTCTACTTGGCTGTTTTCTGTAAAATTTGCTATTTTTAATTCTAAGTCCATATTTAACCACTATTTTATAACTCTATAATCTTGCCTTTTTTACCTACATTAATAACTTTTGTATTTCCTATTTTTTCTTCAATGCCTTCTGCTTCGTGGACATGAGAACATAGTAAAATATCTGGTTTAAAAGCATCAATTGCTTTTTTAACTCCACTTGATCCTGGAAAGAATTTTGTGAATTTTTCCATTTTTGTTTCTGTTGGATGAACGTGAGTAACCATTATTCTTGTTTTTGCGTCTTTGATCTTATCATGGCTTTTCTTAAGTAAATCATAGATTTCATCTTCTGATAATTGGAATAGTCCTATATTTGCACCACCTGCACCAAATAAGCCAATATCTCCTGCTTTTATTGAATAGCCATGCAGATTAACTGCATCATATTGTTGAGCAAGGAAGTCAGCTGTTGCAATTGTTTCATGATTTCCTGGGATAAGGACAACTTGTTTGCCTTTTTCTTTGAAAGGGCCTATAATACCTTGTGTTGATGTTTCTCCGTAAGTTAAATCTCCACATAGAACAACTAAGTCAACATTTTCTTTTTCTGCTTTTTCTGCTAGTTTTCTAGCTAATGAAATGTCTCCATGTATGTCTCCTGATGCTAGAATTTTCATTGTAAAACACCTTAAATATAGATATTTTAACTATTTATAAAGCTTTTGGTTTTTGTTATTAAGAAGTGACAAAAATCAACGTTCTTTTATAGTTGGTTTTTCACCTGTTAAATTAATGATTTTAGAAGGTCTTCCTTGCTTTTCTCCTTCATATATTATAAAATCAATTCCTTTTTGTATTTCTGGATCTAAGTTGTCTAAAGAAGTCATAAATGCTTTTCCTACTAAATTTGCAGAGGTTGTTATAATAGGAACTTCTAATTCTTGGATTATATCATGAAACCAATGATCAGGAATTCTGACACCTACTGTGTCACTATTTGGAGATACTTCTGGAGCAACACATTGTTTTTTTGTTTTTAGAATTAAGGTTACTGGTCCTGGTAATTCTTTAATATATTTTTCAGTTTTTTTTGAGACTACACAGTTTTCTTTAATCCATTCAATAGAAGGCGCCATTATTGAGAATGGAGTTTCAGGTCTTTGTTTAAGTTCTCTAATCTTTTGCACTATTTTGGATTGTAATGCATTACAGCCAATACCATATATAGTATCTGTTGGATGAATGAAAATCTGTCCTCTAGCAATTCTTGATTCTATTTCTGCTCTTTTTAATTTTGCTTCAGCAGCTGTATAAACTTGCATTTTAAATTTCTGGATAAAGCACTATTTAAAAATTTTTTGTTAATATACTATATAGAAATAGACCCCTTCTCAAATGAGAAGGGGAAGAGGTATTTAGGTGGTAGTAATTTGGGTAGTACTTAAGAATTCACTATAACCATTGATCTGAGAATTGAATATCAAATGAGCTATTACCACAGGCTCTTTTTGTTACTCTTCTTATTTGCTGATAAAATAATTGTTTTATTGTATCATGGCTTGTATCTGATGGGTTAAACATTTTTAATCACCTCTTTAATTTTTGATAATTATTATATAGGATAGGTCCTTTATATACGCTACGCTAGAATGTCCAGTGGGTTGTGGTCTAGGTTAAAATGGTTGAAATGTTAGAATTTAGTGGTTTAAAGCTGTATAAGCACTGGACATGATCAAAAATCCATATTTGTTATGCTCATCTTAGTACTTAAAAATCAGTTAATTTTTTTTCTTCTGAATATTTAATGATTGTTGTATTGCCTTCTAATCCTCCTTCTGTTTTTTCTACTGAGATAAAATTATTTTTTTGAAGGTTTGATATTTTTCTTTGGAAGGATTTGTAAGATAGTTTTCCATTGTATCTTCTGTAGGTATCAAAAAGCTCTCCAATTTTTTTGTTTGAATTGTTTTTAATTAGTTCTAAGATATTTCTTGATTCTTGGTCAAGATCTGATTTTTCTTTTATTGAGAAATCATCTAATTTTTGTATTGCTATTTGTACATGTTCTATTATTATTTTTTTGCTTGATTTTTCCTCTGCTGCTAGTGCTGATTCTTTCATTAAGTATAGTCCAGATCTGATGTCAGAGATTTCTGCTGTTCTTTTGGCAACTAATTCAAAAGCATCATTTTCCCAGACTCCTGGAACAAAGGCATAGCTTAATCTTTTTTTTAAGATTCCTTTTGTTTCTTCTGCATTATAAGGCTTGAATTCTTTTAATTCTGCTGTTAGTCTTGATCTTACTCTCTCGTCTAAATTTAGAATCCAATTTTTGAAGTTTGTTATTAAGAAAACAGATTTTCTGTATATTTCTTCTAGGATGTGATAGAGAAAATCAAAGTCTTCTAATTTATCTGCTTCATCAAAAACAAAGACAGCTGATTTTTTATTCAGCATTTGTTTAATTATTTCAAAGAGCTCTTCTGTTTTTTTATTTTGTGTGAATTTATAACCAATAATATCACATATTTCTAAAACTATTTTATAGGTTGTGTTTTTTTTCCAGCAGTTTATGTATATTGGAATTACATCATCTGTTTCATTTTCTAAGTCTCTTAGAATGTGCCTTGTTGCAGCTGTTTTTCCTATTCCTGGAGCGCCATGGATAAAGAGATTTTTTCCATTTCTTTTTTGTAATAATGGTTTGATACAGCCTGCTATATAGAATTGCTCTTTTTCTCTGTAAGGCAGAAGTTTTGGCAGATAATCATAATCTAAAGCAATCTCATCTCTAAATAAAGATTCTCCTGATTTTAACATATCTTTGAATATTGACATAAAAAGCCCCTGTAGATAAGAATAAATATTTGTTTTTAAAAATTTTTGGGTTTAAAAATTTTTTAAATACTTTTTTTTGCTTCAATCTTTTTAATTCCATCCATATAAGGCTGCAAAACCTTAGGAATCTTTATAGAACCATCTTTTTGTTGGTTGCATTCAAGCAATGAGATTATTAATCTTGGTGTTGCTAATCCAGATCCATTTAATGTATGTACAAATTTATTTCCTTCTGGTGTTCTAAATTTTGTATTAATTCTTCTTGCTTGAAAATCTTTACAATTACTACAAGAAGAGGTTTCAAGATATTTTTTTTGATATGGACTCCAAACTTCAATATCATATGTTTTTGAAGCTGCAAAGCCCACATCTCCTGTGCATAATAGTAAAGTTCTGTATGGGATTTCTAGCAATTCAAGCAGTTTTTCTGCTGTTTGTCTCATATCTTCAAGTTCTTTGTCAGAATGATCTGGATAACAAATTTTAACCATTTCAACTTTATCAAACTGATGCAGTCTGTAAATACCGCGAGTTTCTGTTCCATGCTTTCCTGCTTCTGTTCTAAAGCAAGGAGTAAAAGCACAGTAATATTTAGGAAGTTCTTCTTTGTTAAGAATCTCATCTTGGTGTAAATTTGTCAATGGAACTTCTGATGTTGGGATTAAGTAAAGTCCTTCTGTTGTTTTATATAAATCCTGTTCGAATTTTGGCAATTGAGCTGTGCCAAACATTGATTTATCATTGACAAGCACAGGAGGACAGATTTCAATAAATCCATTTTTTATATGATAATCTAAGAAGAAATTGATTAATGCTCTTTCTAATCTTGCGCCTAATCCTTTGAAGATATAAAAGCCAGCACCAGCTAATTTTATTGATTTATCAACATCAATAATATCAAGATTTTTGCCTATTTCCCAATGAGGCTTAATTTCAAAATTAAATTTAGGAATCTTGCCTTTTTTCTTAACTTCTTTATTTTTTGTTTCATCTGCTCCAATAGGTACAGAAGGATCAGGAATATTAGGGATTGTTGTTATTACTGGAAATATTTTTTCTTTTAATTCTTTAATATCCTCTTCTAATTTTTTAATTTTAGTTGGAATTTCTTTTACTTCTTTTATTTTTGCTTTTATATCTTTTCCTTGTTTTTTTAATTCATTAATTTCTTTTGCTGCAGTATTTCTTTGATATTTTAGCTTTTCAACTTTTTGCAGATTTGTTCTGTATTTTTCATCTAATCTAAGAAAATTATCTATATCAATATCATAGCCTCTGTTTTTGCATGCTTTTTTTACTAAGCTAGGATTTTCTCTTATGAATTTTATGTCTAACATTTTTTTTGAATTATTTTTATTCTATAAAAAACTATCTTTTCTTTTTTCTTTTCTTTTCATATCTTCTTTCTGTTTCTGCTAATTCTTCTATGTCTATACTTATACCAAGCTCTTTTTCAATCTCTCCTATGTGTTTACCACCTTTACCTATAATTCCAGCTATAGTATATTCAGGAACGCGGACAATTGCCTTATTCATTGAAACAACTTCTACATCAACTTCATCTGAATACATCTGGAAATATCTTTTTATAGGATCTTCTAGAAGCCTTAATACTCCTGATTTTTTGCCAGTTTCTTTAACAGGTATAACAACTGTTTCTTCTCCATAACTATATAATTCAAACTCAAGCTTTTTTGTCTCAAAATCAGTTACAGTTACAACAGGCCTTGCTAAATCTGCTTCAGTCATTCCTGAAGGAACTTTAACTTCCATTTGAAGGCTCAAAACTTTGGCTATCTGCCCATTTTTTATGAATATAACAGTGTCAATAATATGAGGGATTACACCTAATTCAATCTTTCCGACAAATCTTTGAATAGCATCAATAGGATTTGTTGCATGTATAACTCCTGCTAAACCAATTCCAGATAATCTTAGGTCTGCAAATAGTTTAAAATCTTCTATATTTCTCATTTCATCAAATAGTGTGTAATCTGGCCTGGATAATAATAGGATGTCATGAATTTCCTGAGAAGAGCCGTGTGAAACAGCATATTGAGTTATTGTTTCTGGCAGAACTAAATCCCTTGGAGCTTCTATTGTTTTTACTATTTTTCCTTTTTCAGCATAGAATTCTGATAATGCAGCTGCAAAGGTTGATTTTCCCATTCCTGGAGAGCCTGCAATAAGAATTCCTTCTGCCTGCTCTGACAGTCTCTTTAATAATTTTTCAGATATCTCATACTCTTTAATAGAAAGATACTTAACAGGCCTTACTGCTGTTATTTCCCAACCATCTGAAAATGGAGGTCTTGTAATAACAATTCTGAATGTTCCTAACTGGATAATTGTTGAGCCTTCTCTTTCTATCTCAATAAATCCATCTACTGCAGCTCTTGCAGCTTCTATTATTTCAGCACTTATCTCTTTTATTTCTTCTTTTTTAATTTCTTTTTCTCTTATTTTTACAAATTGCCAATCTCCTGGTTTTCCTTTTTTTGCAGTAGGATTTGTATTTTCTCTAAGATGAACAGACATTGTAGAATTGTCAAAGAAAGATTCAAGTTTTATTTTTCTGATTTTTTTCTGTTTTTCTATTAAAATGAAATTTATCCCTCTTGCCTGAGCAACTTTGGCCTGCACTTTATCTGCTGTTAATAATATTGCATCTTCTTCAAAAGCCAACTGCCTTATTAATGAATCAATCTCTCCTAAAGAGGCATATTTTATTTCTGCTGCAGAAGGTCTTTTTCCAGCAAAGATAATTTCAAATTTATCCTTTGATAATTGTTTTATTTTTTCAACTTCATCTAATCCTATATGACCTATAGCTTTGCCTTGGTTTGCCTGATGTTCAAGTTCAGCTAAAACTGCTTCATGAATTATTATTTGTTTTATTTCTACTTCCTTTTTTTCTAATTGTAAGGATACTAATCCCTCTATTATAACAGAAGTATCTGGGACTAGTTTTTCGATTTTTTGCATCTTATTCCTCTTAATTAAAAAACGCCGCGGGTGGGACTTTCACAAATTTTTGTTTTGAACCCACATATCCCGAAGGAAACGGGATTAGCAATCCCGCGCAGTTGGCTGTCGCGAGGCTCAGGTAGAACCTTCGCCATGTACCAGGTTGTGCCACCGCGGCATATTAAGTTTAAATAAGTAGAATGTTTATAAATTTTACGAGAAAACAAATTTTATTTAGTTTATGGTTATTGAATGCAGACTATCAAAAGACTTATAAATGAATATAAATTTTTAGAGCATATAGCGGGGTAGGGCAGTCAGGAGACACTATATAAGTGCCTGAATGCCCGGAGAGATTCAATTTGAATCACGGAAGGCTCATAACCCTCAGATGTTGTGAGTTTTCTCATAGCAGAGGAAGTCGATGGTTCAAACGAGGGTAAACTCAGTTTCTCTCTGGATGTCCATCCCCCGCTATATTCTTTGATTTTATTAAGATGTTTTGGACTGGAAAAACTGATCCTTATTATCTATAAATCAAAGTTAGATTTTCCATATTAAGAGTAAGACTTTCTTATATTTTTCTAAGAAGTTAATTTATAGTTGAGTCATTTGACAGAATTATTTAAAATATTAAATTTATCTAGTTAAAAATTTCTTTTTCATATTGCTTTAAAATTTCTAACAAAAATTTATGTAATGGTATTTTCCTATTTTCCTCAAACCACTGTTTAATTTCAGAATAAATATTATCTCTTAAATCTCCAACTAAACAACCATCAAGATATTCAGGTCTTTTATTAATTAAAGAATCTAATGTTATTACAACCGCTTGTTCAATTTTTCCTCTCCAATTATTATAAGGCAATTTTTCCTCATTGACTTTTTTCCATTCATGAGAATTTGCAAAATCAAATACTTCTTTATATTGATCACCAGCCAATGCAATTAATAAATGTAATCCTTCATGCACAAATCCGCTGTCATATCTAGGTATAGGCGCCCCAATAGATATATTAGGAGGAATCATAGTCGCTGAACCTGCTGCTGCTTCTACTAAAAATACAAAAAAATCACATAACATTTTTGACCCTACTGATTCTTCCATAACATTTAACATTTTTTTCCAATCTTTTTCTTGAACCATCCTTTTTGTCATATATTCTAATCTTTCTTGATTTTCTCTCCAATAATTTTTGTAAAAACATTGATAGCTTTTTTCTAATAGTTCTGAGAATTCATTAAAAGAAAAATTAGGACAATCTAAAAATGATGAATTATCCATAGCCTTTATAATATTTATAGCTCTTTCTACTTCACTAATTCTATTTAATCCCAATGTTTGACATGATTGGTAAAACAAAAATGAATCTAATTTCTTATAATCTCCTAAAGCATCCAATGCTTTTGGTTCTCGTCTTTGAGTATATTGTTGACAACCAACACCACCTATTAGTATACCAACCAAATTAGAAGTATGAGCTACAAGATTTAATGAGGGATAAAATAGAAAATTAACATAATTTTCTCCATTGCATTTAATATTATACTCCATTTTACTATAAATGAAAGAAAATTATTTATAAATCTTTTGATTTTTCACTACTTAAAAGTGATATTATTTTTTAATAAAGAAATCATCTCATTTTTATTAAAAGGAATATTTAATGCACTGCAAAATCTTTGAATAAGGTACATTCTTTCATATTGACAAAAGAAATATTTAGAAGTATCATAATCATCTCCACAACTGGTTAAAACCTTTTGTGGACAACTACCCCCACAATCAAATTTTGCAAAACAATTTTTGCAATTAGATATATTCATAACATTTCTTTTTTTCATATAATCTAATTTATTTTTATCAAAAACTAATTTCTTTTTTTCATCATCATATCTTCCATAAATAAAATGTTCATAATTTTCATCATCAGGTTTTGAAACGTGAACACATCCTGTAAGTTTACCAGACGCAGTAATTGATAATACTAATCCATACATTGCACATCTTCTAAATCCTTTTTTTGGATATAATCTTCTCAAATCAGAATATTTACTATGGAAGACTATTGATTTATCACTACAATTGTGATTATCTTTTGCTCTGCCTAAATCAAATGCTCCATCAATAACACACTCTACTCCTGGAAGATTTTGCTTAAAAAAATCTTTAATTTTATTTATTTTAGATAGATTATTTTTGTTAACCGTTCCTTGAATCAAAATACCCTGATTCTTATTTAATTTTTTATGAATATATTTTATATTGCTGTAGACAATGTTAAAAGATGGTTTGTTGTTTACTGTAGGTCTTTGGGAATTTTGAACTTCTGGAGGGCCGTCAAAAGAAATATTAATCTGATTAAAATTAGCCAAAAGATAGTCACAAACTTCTTTATTGAACAAACCATTTGTAGTAATCTCTAACCATCTCTTTTTAAGAGGTACCATTTCTTTAAAATATTCTACCATTTTTTTAAACAATTTAAAATTATAAGTGGGTTCTCCACCTCCTACAAATGTATTAGGTATATAACCTATAGATTTATAATTTGCTACAACATAATCAACTGCAGCAATATATGCCTCAAAATTTAATTCTTTTCCAATGTTACTTCTAGCATAACAATATGTACATCTCATATTACAATTGTCATTTGGTATTGTTACTAAACCAGCAGGAAATATTTTTTTTCTTTCATATCCCTTTTTACTATTAAATTCCGTTTCAAAAATTTTTTTGCTTTTCTCTAAATCTTGAGAAAAAAGTTTTTTTATATTATTTTTAGAATAATCAGATTTTTCATTCAAATAAACTTTATTGATCATAGGAAAATATATAAATTCCTTATTTTTAGAATAAGGAATAATAAAAAAAAGAAAATTTTCTAATTCCAATTTATCTCTCCTTGATTAACAACTAATTTGAGTACAAATCACATTACAGGCACACATTCGTACCCTATCAGATAATTTTGGCCCACTTAATATAGCATTTTTCATTTATAAAACACCTCTAGAATTATAAAAATTATATTATTAATATATAAATCTTTTGGAATCAAACATATTCCAATTTATATTTTAATAAAAAACATTTTGTTTAAAAAATTTATTTTAAATATTTAAATATCTTTTCATTTTTCTTATGATTTAATTCAAAAGCCAAAATATTTTCTGCAAACCTTCTAAAAATTTTATTATTTTTTGCTCTCAAAGGTTGATGATATAATTTAAGAAGATAAACAGTTTTAGTCTTATCTATCATTTTGATTCCTGTTTTTTGTGATTTTTTAATAAAATATAAATAACGTAACTTTCCAGATTTATTTTGAATTAAAAATTTTCTTTTATTAAAACGAAAAAAAGGATAGATTATAATTTGCCTATTTTTAAGATATAGTATGTTTATATCTTCATTTAAAGGAAAAAAATTATTATTTTTTACTAGTCTTTTTAATATTGTGCTTTTTCCTTGGCCACTCTTCCCACTAAATAAATAAACATTATTATTTAAAATACCAGCAGAAGAATGAAGAGTTATACAATTATTTGCAGATAATTTATCTAATATAAATGAATGTAAACATATAATGAAAATATCTTTTGTAATCTTATTTTGCGGATCTATTCTTAATTTAATATAAATATTATTTTTAGTTTCCTTTACATTTATTTCGTCTTTGAATAATCTTTTTTTTCCAGTATAAATTTCTTTTCCTTTTTTAAGTAATTGATATTTGCTTCTAAACTTTTTTTTAATTTTTTCAGGGGAATCCCATATAAGATAGATTTTAAACTGGGGTTTTTCTTTTGTTTCAAAAATATTCATTTTTCTTTTTAAATATTGGAATATTTTTTTACGGTTTGTTTTCAATGAAAAAACAAAATTAGCAATTTTAAAATTAAAATTCATTATAGTCATACCTTTCGTCCTCTTTCTATTTTATAATTTCAAATTTTATCTTAATCATAGATTTTTAAACAAGAGATAATAATTTCAATTTGGATAAATCTATATCATTTTTTGATTTATATTCATATAAAAGTCTTTTGATTTTATTTTTTAACTTTTCTTTTTCTTTTTCATGTTTTTTTAGGTATAAATATGCACTTATATCAAATCCCCACTCGATTGAATCAACACCAAACGTTTTAAATTTTTTAATAAACAATGGAATCTCTTTAATATTTTCTTTTACTAAGGTCATATGGGCAATAATTTTCACATTTGAATTATATTTTTTCTTTGCTTTTCTAACCATTTGAATATTTTTTAGAACTAAATTCCATTTTGAGCCTTTGTTAATCAATTCATGTGTTTTTTTAGTGGCTGCATTTAATGAAAAACAAATATAAGATGAATTCAGAGCAATTTTATCAGCCCACACATCATTAATCAAAGTTCCATTTGTTAGAAATGAAATCTTTTTATCTTTAGAAGCAGCATAGTCAAAGAATTTTTTTACAGATTCCATATAAAGTGGCTCACCGCCTTCTATTTCTATTACTTCAAAAGGAGATAAATCTACATTTTCTATTATTTTTTTATAATCTAAACATTTCTTTTTTTTACTGTCTAAAAAACACATTATACAATTGAGATTACAAGATTCTCCAAACCTTATTACTAATTTTTTCAGTTTATGATAATCGATCTTAACTTCTTTCTTTGTATTTCCAATTTTATTTTTGTTTAAAAAAGCACAATTATTAAAACATTTTAATTTACCATCTAATAACTTTTTTCTTAGTTTTGATAAAATCTTATTGCAATAAATATCTTTTAATTTTTTGTCATAAATATTACCTAAAATATTTTTTTTAAGAAAGTAACTATAGGAATATTCACAACAATAAACATTTCCAACCTGATCAATAAATATATTGTTCCATAGATGTGGACAATAAATTTTTTTCTTTTTTTTCATTTAATCCTTAAAATCACTTTAATTACAGCAATATTTAAATATTTGCATTCTTTTTTTTGATGAATGGAAAACAAAAAAACAGTTTTAATAACAGGTTCAAGCAAAGGCCTTGGTAAAGAATTAGCTTTAATTTTCGCAAAAAATGATTTTAATTTGATTATACATGGTAGAAATCAAAATGATTTAAAACAAGTTAAAAAACAAATTCTAAAGAATGATGTATCTTGTAATTTAGTAGTTGGAGATCTGAAAGATTTAGAAACAATTGATGATTTATATAAGTTGGCGATTAAAAAAAATATTTCTATTTTAATTAATAATGCTGCATTAGCAACAAATTTTCTTTTTGAAGAATTAACTGATGAAGAAATTGATTATGTTAATAGTATCAACCTTATAGCTCCGTTAAAACTTGCTAGAAGAATTTACTCTTTCTTTATAAAAAAGAAAGAAGGATTTATTATTAATATTAATTCAGTTTCAGGGGTAAATGCGCAACCAGAGAGAGGTGTTTTATATAGTGCTACTAAATTTGCTCTTCGAGGTTTTACAAACGCATTAAGACAGGAAATTAAAAAATCAAATAATAATATTAAAGTTTTAGGTGTATACTTAGCTGGAATGAAAACAACTTTTGTTAAAAGAACAGAGGTACAAATAGATTTTCAGAATTGTATGGAACCACAAGAAGTTGCAGAAATAATATTTGATCTAACAAAAAATTATAAAAGTGTTAATATTGAAGATATAGTATTAGGAAAATTAAAATAATATTAATAGTCTTAATATAGGAAAAATAATTATTCTTTTTTCCTGACATTCTCTATTCTAATTGCTTCTTTTTTAGGCTTCTCTTTTTTAACAGCCCTCTTTTTCACTTGTTTTTTCTTCTAGACTCTTCTCCTTTTTTTCTCCCAAACAGATAGTTTTAATTTTTTGAATTCAGCTGCAATAGCCATGTATACTAATACGATTAATAATCGATTTTTGGTAAGAGGAAGTATTGAAGAAGTTTTAATTGCTGAGATGGTTAAAAACAAAAAATTAAGATAGGTCATAAATTGGAAGGATTTTGCAGTCCATATTAATTATTTTTCAGTTAAGTCTTGGGTAAAATCTAATTTTGATGATAAAGTTAACCTTTTATTGAAAGATTGAAATAAAAATAAAGCTTGTCTATTTATGTTTATAATTGGTTGGGCGTTGATTTTCTATTATTTTCAAAAAATCAAAGATTTTTGGATTTCTTAAATTAATCATAAATTTCCATCAGTTTTAAATATAACTTAAATTGATTTTTCTACATGAAAAAAGGAGTGAATAAGCTTAAAGAAGAACAAATCAATTTAGCAAAAAAGATTGTGATTAAAGATGAATTTGATGAGATTAAATTAGTTGCTGGAGTAGATCAAACTTTTATAGGAAATGAGATTATTTCTGCTGTTGTTGTTTGTGATTATAAAACTATGGGAATAGTTGAGAAAAAATATGCTGTTGTTAAAGCTACTTTTCCTTATATTCCTAGCTTTTTGAGTTATAGAGAAGGTGCTGCAATTGTTGAGGCTTTTTCTAAATTAGAAAATAATCCAGATGTTTTATTAGTTGATGGACATGGTATATCACATCCTAGGAGGATTGGTCTTGCAAGCCATGTTGGATTATTATTAGATATTCCTTCTATTGGAATCGCTAAAAATTTATTATGCGGATATGTAAAAGGAGATAAGATAATTATTGGAGAGAAGACTTGTGGTTTTACTTTAATTGCAAAAGAATATGCTAGTCCTTTATTTGTAAGCCCAGGTCATAAGGTTGGTTTAAAGAATTCTTTAGAGATTGTTAAGAATTGTGTAAATTTGCCTCACAAATTACCAGAGCCTTTGCATCTAGCACATAAATATGCAAATAAAATAAGGAAAGAATTGGAAAAAAAAGATTAAATTACTGTCATTCCACTTACTTTTTCTGCTATATCACTAAGTTTTGTTTTTAGTTCATCAACTGTCACATCTTCTATTTTTTTAACTCCACCTTCAACTTCTTCTAAGTTCCAAACTTCTATCCAATTAATTAAATCTCTAATAGCATTTTCAGCTTCTTTTATTTTAGATTCATCAACTTCAACCATAATTATCACCTTTTTATTTTTATATTTGTTTTTAATCTCAACTCATATTTATAGTTTTCTATCAAATAGTTAATACAAAAATATAAAAAGACAATTATTAATCAATATGATATGGTATTAAAAGAAATAGCTAAGAAATTGTATAAGGATACAGCTCAACTATATTTGACAAGCGTTAAATTACATAGTAAAAGCAAGAAAACAGACAAATGGAAAAGAAAACATGAAAAGGCTTCAACAAAAGAAGCAGCAAGAGAATTCCTTAAAAAGCATAAAGCTGATTTTAAGAATGCAGACAAGCTTAAGAAGGAATATCAGAAATTATTAGAGAAAGTACACAATAATCTAAAAATAGTTGAGTCTGAATTAAAAAAGATCAAATTATAGATTGATTTTGATTTAATATTTTCTTCCAATTAAAGGCATCTTTCTTTCATGTATTAGATTTTTTATTATTCCTTTTACTTTTTTTACTTTGATATCTGCATAGTCGTATTGCTGAGTAATTGATGCTTCTAAAATTGTGCCTTTTTCATAATTCTTTTTTGTAAGGTAAGCATAAAGATAATATTTGTTATTATGCGGCTTTCTTAGAATTACATCATATTCATGAGCATTACGTTCTGGCCAGATTGTTTTTCCTTTTATGAGAATATCTGATTCTTCATCAACTATTATATCTGTTTTGAATCTATCTTTTTTTGTATATTGTTGCCAAAGTTCTGGAGTAAATTTTTTGATTATATTTGAATATTTTTTATTCAAAGCAGTTGTTTTTTTACATTTTACTGAACATGGAGAATAAGCTATAAAAGGATATTTTCTGTCTATATCTTGAAGTTTTTTGTAGAATTCATAGTAAGTATAGTGTTTTTTGATATATTCAGATGTTTCTTTTTGATATTGTTTAATGCAACATGAAGGGTAACTATATATTTTTCCTCCTATTAAATCAGCTTTTTTAATTTGCTGTTTTGATATTAAATTCTTGTATCTTTCAAATAGTTTTTTTGTTTTTTTATCTTTGAATAAATCATAACCAATCCAGATACCTTTTAGTTCCCAGATTATTTTATTTCCTTTTATTTTTGTGATTTCTTCATATCCTTTTTGTCTGCTTGCTGAGAATAAAATTTTATTTTGGCGTAAAAGCTGTTCAAAACGATATTTTTCATCTAATGATTCTGGATTAATTTTAAGGATAACATAAGTACTTGGTTTAAGCTCTGCTGTGAATAGAACTAATTTTAATTTTTCTTTTATATCAAAGCCATCTGCTATTGTAATAAATGTATAAAGAGTTTCTTTTGACAAAACCTATCACCTATATAATCTTAATCTGGATTATTATTTAAATATTTGTTTATTTAAATAGAAAACATTAAATATTGGTTATTTTTAAAGTAGATTAAGATGCCAGAAGAAGATGATACTGAAGATAAAACTCCTGAAGAAGTGGAAGGAGAAATGGAACAAGGTAAAAAAGAAGAGAATGTATATTCAGAAGAAGGTAGAGAAAAATTAGTAGAAGATGCAGAGATAGAAGATTGGGAAGAGGGATTTATGGAAGGTGCTGAAGGAAGAGGAGAAGAAAATTGTTGTGCTGAGTGTGGCAAATTATTAGGAGAAGAAGAAACAGAGATTTTTGAAAGGAAATTTGATGGTGAAATAAAGAAATTTTGTTCTGAAGAGCATGCTCAGAAATATGCAGATAAATTAGAGAAGGAAAAAGAGAAAAGAAAAACTATCGGATAAAATTATAATAACTTTATAATTCAGTTATTTTTCTTGGAGTATCCATTAAATGCTTTTCAATGTAATTTGGAATTCCTTGGATTTTTTTTAATTTAGTGTGGAAGATAAATTGTTCAAATCTTTGGTCTATTTTAATACCTTGTTGTTCTAATTCTGATTTTATTTCAGTATATAAATCTTGACCTCTTTTATCTGTGTCAAATAATAAAACTACTTCTTTGTTCTTTTTAGCAATCTTTTCTGCAAAATCATAGAATGGTTTAGAAATACATATTATATTTTTTACTTTTAATCCTTTAAGAACTTTTTTTTCTTTTTCTGTTTCAACTATAATAGGGATTTCTTTGCTTTTTATTCTCAAATGTTCAGTCCATTGTCTGAATTTATCTAATTCACTTTCTTTGAGAGGTTTTCTTCCCATTTTAGTTGTAGGCTTTTTTATATGGTGTGTCTGTTTTGAATTTATGTATAATTTGGCTTCTTGCTTTTTTTATGAGTTTATGAACAATTGCTACTGGATCCCATTGTACTGGAGAATAAACTGAATTAACTGTTATTGGTCTCATTGGAGAGTCTATTAATAATTGAACAGAATATTTTTTTCTTCCTCCTTTTTCATACTCTTTAAAATGCACTCTTATCTTATTTATAGTTTTTACTTCACGCTCTATTTCAATGGCATGTTGATAGAAAAGATCTTTTATTCTTTTTTGGTCAAATGGGTCAAGAATTTTTAGTCCAACAAATTGAACAACATTTCTTTTAGTATAATATTGGGGCGGAGTTGTTTTTTTTCTCTTTTTTGCTTTAGTTATTTGAGCCTCTTTTTTTGCTTTCATGTATTATATCTTTGCAGAACTAGTTTATATATTTTTGGTTTAAAAAGATTTAAAAAGTTTATTCAATTAGTTTTTATTATGGTATTAATTTGTGGTATTGAAGAAGCTGGAAGAGGTCCTGTAATTGGTCCATTAGTAGTTTGTGGAGTTTTAATTAATGAAAAAGATGAAGCAAAATTAAAACAGATAGGTGTTAAGGACAGCAAATTATTAACTCCAAAGCAAAGAGAAATTATGTTTGAGCAGATAAAGAAGGTTGTTAAGGATTCTAAATTATTAATTGCTCCTACTCAAGAGGTTGATGCTGCTCTTGGTACTGATTATATGAACTTGAATAAATTAGAAGCTCAAAAAATGGCTGAAGTTATTAATGAGCTTAAGCCTGATAAGGTTATTTTAGATTGTCCTAGTAATAATATTAAGCAGTTTGTGGATTATCTTAAACTGCATTTGAAGAATAAAGATGTTGAGATTATTGCTGAACACAAAGCAGATGTTAAATATTTAATTGTTGGAGCTGCTTCAATATTAGCAAAGGTTACAAGAGATGCTGAGATTAAGAAAATAAAAGAGAAGATTGGGATTGATTTTGGCAGTGGTTATACTTCTGATCCGAGAACTGTTGAATTTTTAAAGAAATATTGGGACAAATATCCAAGCATCTTTAGAAAAGAATGGATTTCTTATAAAAAGGTTGTTAAAGAAAAAGGGCAGAAGAGTTTAGGGGAATTTTAGAAAGAATTTAACTATTAAAAAACTTTATAAATATAGGTGAATAATCTTCATATATAAATGACTCGAATAAATAAGCTTGTAATGTATGGTTTTAAGAGCTTTGCAAGGAGAACAGAACTTGTTTTTGATAATAGTTTTAATTGTGTATTAGGGCCTAATGGCAGTGGTAAATCTAATATTCTTGATGCTCTTTGTTTTGTTTTAGGTAGAATGTCTGTTAAGAGTTTGAGAGCAGAAAAAGCAGCTAATCTTGTTTATAATGGAGGCAAAACTAAGAAGCCAATGAAACAGGCTGAAGTTTCTATTTATTTTGATAATAGTGAACAGACATTTCCAACAGAGGATCCTTATGTAAAGATTACAAGAATAGTTAAACATGATGGCCAAAGCCTTTACAAAATTAATGATAAAAAACGAACAAGGCAGCAGATTCTTGATTTAATGAGTGTTGCAAAGATTGATCCTGATGGTTATAATATTATTTTGCAGGGAGATATTGTTAGATTTACTGAGATGCATCCTGAAGATAGAAGGATGTTGATAGAAGAGATAAGCGGGATTTCTATTTATGAAGAAAAGAAGCAGAAAGCTATGAGAGAACTTGAGAAGGTTGAAGAAAGACTAAAAGACGCAAATATAATCTTGACTGAAAGAAATACTTATTTGAATGAATTGAAAAAGGATAGAGACCAGGCTTTGAAATTTAAGGATCTGAAAAGCAAGGTAAATGAGAATAAGGCTTCTTATTTGTATATTCAGATTGATAAAAAAGAGAAAGAAAAAGAGCATTTAAATCAACGAATTCAAGTTGAGCAAGATAAGCTGAATCAGATTAAGAGTAAGATTGATGAGATTAAGCAAGTAATTGAAAATAAGAAAGAGGAGATAAACAATATAAATAAAGAGATTGAGGAAAAAGGAGAAAAAGAGCAAGTAGAGATGCAGAGAAGCATAGAGCAATTAAAGGTTAAGCTTGCAACTAATAAGACAAGAATTGAGAACTGCAGGAATGAGATTGACAAGATTTTTTTAAGGAAGAATCAGTTAGAAAAGGATTTAAAGGAGCTTGATAATCAAATACAGGAATTAAATTCTAAGAAAAAGGAATTAAATGAGAAGAAAAATTATATAGAAGAAGAAAGAAAAAAGATAGTTAATAGTATAGAGGAGTTTAAGAAAAAGAATGAGATTGATAATGTTACTGAGATTGAAAAGGGTATAGATCAAATAGATAAAGATGCAGTAGAGAAGCAAAAAGAGATTGAAGAGTTAAGAGGAAAAGAACAGGATTTATTGAGAAAAGAAGATGTACTAAATCTTCAAATAAATACTGTTGATGAAAAGATAAAAAAGGTTAAGCAGGTTGAAGAAGAACATAAAGAGCAAATAGAACAGATTAAAAAACTTAAAGAGGATTTTAAGAAATCAATTCTTGAATTAAATAAAAGATTAAATGAAAGTAGTATATTAGCACAGCAGATTTCTGAGAATAAGAGAAAATTAGCTGGGGCAGAAGAAGAGCTTGCAAAATTAAAGACAAGAATTGCGAGTATTAAGGAGAATATTTCTGGAAATATTGCTCTGAAGAATATATTAGAACAAAAGAATAAGATAAAAGGTATTTATGGAACAATAACAGAACTTGCTGATGTTGATTCTAAATATTCATCAGCTTTAGAGATTGCAGCTGGTCCTAGACTAAACAGTGTTATTGTTGATAGTGATAAAGTAGCTGTTGAGTGTATTAAATACTTGAAGAAAAATAAATTAGGAATAGTTACATTTTTACCATTGAACAAGATAAAGCCCAAAAGTGTTGAAGAAGCTAAGAAATATGTTGATGAAAAAGGAGTTTATGGAATAGCTGTTGATCTGCTTTCTTATGATAAAAAGTTTGAAAAGGTTTTTTCTTATGTTTTTGGAAATACAATTGTTGTTGATAATATTGATACTGCAAGAAAGATAGGTGTAGGCAATGTTAGAATGGTCACTATTGATGGAGATTTAGTTGAGTTAAGCGGAGCAATGCAAGGAGGATACAGATTAAAGAGGAAAAAGGGAATGAGTTTCCAGGCAAAGAATATGGTGCAAGGAGAGAGAGAACAGAAGAAAGCTATAGATGAATTAGAAGATACAATCTCTGTTTTGGAGAAAAGACAA
The DNA here is from genome assembly GCA_019322455.1 of Candidatus Woesearchaeota archaeon. Classification (GTDB taxonomy): domain Archaea; phylum Nanobdellota; class Nanobdellia; order Woesearchaeales; family WJKL01; genus JAHWIB01. The sequence goes on along the minus strand of JAHWIT010000177.1, from coordinate 1,446 downwards.
GAAGAAAATGATAAAGTCATAGAAAAACTTAGAGAGGAAAAGGCCTCTTTAGAAGGAGAGATTATAAAACAAGAAAAAAGCCTTCATCTTGAAAAAGGTGACTTAGAAGCTGATGAGAATACAAAACAAGAGCTGCAAAAAGAATTGGAGATAATTGAAGAAGGAAAAGGTAATCTTAATTCTCAAATAGATGAAGTAAATAAGGGATTAACTCAGGTTAAGATTAAAAAACAACAATTGAGGAATAGAATTAATGAATTAAGGAATCCTGCTTTATTAGCTGAGTTAAATGCTTTTGAAGATAAGAAAAAAGAGTTTGATGAGAATCTGATGCAGATAGATTCTGATATAAGAAATATAACCATACAAATTAATGATATGAAGCTGCCTGAGAAAGCAAAAATTGGGGATATTTTAAAGCAGCAGGCTAAAGAAGAAGAAGGCTTTAATGGAGAGATAAAAGGATTAAATGAGCAGATTCAAAATGATAAAAAATCTTTGGCTGAAAAAGAAGAAAAAGCCCAGGAATTTTATACAAAATATAAAGAGTTGTTTGTAGAAAGGACAAAGGTAAATGATGATATACAAAAAGAAGAGAATAAGATTGATGGCTTAAGGGAAGAGAGCAAAGAAATTGAAATTAAGATGAATAAAGTATCTTTAGTAAATGCAGAGGTTAATGCAAAATTAGCTGGTCTAAAGGAAGAATTCCAGCAATATGAAGGTGTCCAGATAAATAAAGAGAAAAGCGAAGAAGAATTGAAGAAGGATATACAGAAATTTGAAAGAATGGTAAATGATATGGGAAATGTAAACCTGAGGGCTTTAGAAATATATGATGAGATTGAAAAAGAATATCAGGGACTGCTTGAGAAGAAGGATAAACTGGAATCAGAGAAGGGAGATGTGCTTGAGATGATGGGAGAGATTGAAGGAAAGAAAAAGGAATTATTTATGAGAACATTTGATATTGTTAATGAAAATTTTAAAAGAATATTTTCTGCTCTTTCTACAAAAGGAGAGGCGAGCTTGGTTTTACAAAATGAGGAGAATCCTTTTGAAGGAGGGCTTAATATTAGAGTAAGGATAACTGGAAAGAAATTCTTAGATATAAGAAGTTTATCAGGAGGAGAGAAAACACTAACTGCTTTGGCTTTTATATTTTCAATTCAAGAGTATGAACCACATTCATTTTACATCTTGGATGAGGTAGATGCTGCTTTAGACAAACATAATTCAGAGAAACTTTCTGGATTAATTAGAAAATATGTTGAGAAAGCACAGTATATTGTTATTTCTCATAATGATGCTGTTATTTCAGAAGCAGATAATTTATATGGAATAAGTATGAATGAGCATGGTATTAGCCAGGTTACTAGCTTGAAGATTTAGTTTTTTTAAAACATATCTAAGGCTTTATTAATTTCATCAACTGTTTTGTTCCAG
>JAHWIT010000176.1 GCA_019322455.1 Candidatus Woesearchaeota archaeon | reverse complement strand
CAGCCATATATTTAATTGGTTTGCCAAGCTTCATTATAATAAATCCTTTTTTCTCCAATGATTCTAGAACATCATAACTTCTTGATCTTGGGACATTTGCAATATCAGATAACTCACCAGCAGTTGAAACCCCTCTTGAGAGCAATGCGGTCCATAATTTACTTTCGTATGTATTTAGACCAAAATCTTTTAATTTATTTAAAAATTCTTTTTGAACAATCATTTTGGTGATTTCCTCTTAGTGTTTAAAGTATAATTTTTTCCCTTCACTCCCTTTTTCTACAGTATAAATAAGTAAGTTATTTATAAAGGTTTCTACTTTTTTGTTATTGGGGAGTAATAAATTTCCAAAAGAAACTTAATACTTTTTATTGTTTTGTTTTACTACCACCCTATGGTTTCTTATGGAAAATGATTTTTTATAATAAAATGTTTTATTTTGTTTTATTTATTTTCAATATAGAAAAAAATATATTCGAATATAACTTTTTTATAATAATAAATTATTTTAAATAAAAGAGATTTTTATTTTAAATAAAAGATTTCCAAAGGAAATAATGGGGAAGGGGATAAAACAAAAAATATTTATACCTTTCTTTCATTTGGAAAAATATAATAAAGGGGAAAAGATGTCACAAAAAGGGTTGGTAAATTTTTTTGAAAACTTTCTTAATAAACAACCCATATTCAAGGATAAAAAGATTCTTCAAACTAATTTTACTCCTGGAACAATTCCTCATAGAGATGAACATATAAATCAAATTGCACAGATTTTAGCTCCTTGTTTAAGGCTGGAAAAACCATCTAATTTGTTTATTTATGGAAAAACAGGAACAGGTAAAACAGTATCAATTAATTTTGTTAAGAATAATATGATGGAGGTTGCTAAGGAAAAGAATATTCCAATTAAAATTTTTTATATTAATTGTAAGTTAAAAAAGAATGCTGATACAGAATATAGATTAATTGCACAGATTATTAGGAAATTTGGGACTGAGATTCCACCAACAGGATTGCCAACTGATGAGGTTTATAAGATATTTTATAATCTTCTTAATAAAGAAAAACAGAATGTTGTGATTATTTTGGATGAGATAGATCAGCTTGTCAAAAAAACAGGTGATGAAATATTATATAATTTGACAAGGATTAATTCTGATTTGAAGGATTCTCAGGTTTCAATAATAGGAATTTCGAATGATTTGATTTTTAGAGATTCTCTTGATCCAAGGGTTATATCATCATTATCAGAGGAGGAGATTATATTTCCTCCTTATAATGCACTACAGATTCAGGATATATTGAAAGAAAGGGCAAAAAAGGCATTTAATAAGGATACAATTAAGCCAGGAGTAATTGAGAAATGTGCTGCATATGCTGCTAGGGAGCATGGTGATGCCAGGAGGGCTTTAGAACTTTTAAGAGTGAGTGCTGAACTTGCAGAAAGAAAAGGAAATATGAAGATTGAATTAAAACATATTGATGAAGCAGAAGAAAAGATTGATTGTGATAGGGTTTTGAATATTGTGAAGACACATCCAAAACAACATCAAGCTGTATTATTTTCAACTATTATGTTGTATAATCAAAAAAACAAATCTATTTTTACAGGAGAGATTTATGATTTGTATAAGAAGATTTGCAGCCAAACAAGTTTAAGACCATTGACTCAAAGAAGAGTAAGCGATGTTATAGCTGAACTTGATATGTTAGGGATAATTAATGCAAGTATTATTTCGAAGGGAAGATATGGTAGAACAAGAGAGATATCATTAGCAATACCCTCTTCAGTAGAAGAAAAGATTAAACAAGTATTAGCAGAAGGATTAGCCTTATCTTGAAACTAGTTCAAGAATAATCCTTTGTACCTAAAATGGAACAAGATAATATTAAAAAAGATATAGTATTGAGATTTTTAGAAAAAGGCATTCTTATAAGTCCTGATTTTTTTGATGGGATTGAAGAAAATTTTAATTTTGATGATTTGTATTCTTTTCTTTCTGAGAAGATTGTTTTGTCTAAGTTCTTGATTTTCACAAATGAAATTAATAAATTGTTAAAGAATTTACCTGATGATGTTAATTGGGTTGAGTTTGACAATACACGAGTTGCATTTGAAAAGGAAAAGAATTCACAATTATATGATAAATTTGTTCAATATTTAAAAAATGCTAAGAAAGAAGAGAAAAAAATTGAAGTGAATGATTCTTTAAATTCTGTCAATGTTTTGTTTTCCTATGAGGAGGAAAGTAAGAAAAGAGAAATACAAGACTTTGTGTCTTATTTTAATGTAAGATATAAATCCATCGAAAAGATTCTTCAACATAGACAAGAGCTTCAAAATATATTATCAATAAACAGGATTATTGGCAAGAAGGAGAAGGAAAATATTTCTTTGATTGGTATTGTGAAAGAGAAGCAGACAACAGCAAATGGAAATATTATGTTAGAGCTAGAGGATATTACTAGTTCAATAAAGGTTTTAATAAGTAAGAATAAACCAGATTTGTTTAATTTGGTAAAGGATGTTGTATTAGATGAGGTTGTTGGTATAGTAGGAGTTAATGGAGACAATATTGTTTTTGCAAATAATGTTATATGGCCAGAAGTTCCTTTAAATAAAGAATTTAAAAAATCACCAGACGAATGTTATGCAGTGGTTATATCAGATATTCATGTAGGTTCTGATATGTTTTTGTTGGATAAATTCAATAATTTTCTTAAATGGATTAATGGGGGAATGGGGAATGAAAAACAAAAGGACATTGCTTCAAAGGTAAAATATATTATTATTGTTGGAGATTTGGTTGATGGTGTTGGAATTTATCCTGAGCAAGACAAGGAATTAGTTATAAAGGATATTTATCAGCAATATGAAGAATGTGCAAAATTACTTAAACAAATTCCTTCTCATATAAAATTGATTATAAGCCCGGGAAATCACGATGCTATGAGGATTGCTGAGCCGCAGCCTGTACTTTATCAAGATTTTACAAAGAGTATATGGAATCTTCCAAATGCAATTATGGTTAGTAATCCTGCTATAATTAATATTCATTCATCAAATTCTTTTTCAGGATTTAATCTTTTACTTTATCATGGATATAGTTTTGATTATTATGTTGCTAATGTAGAATCAATAAGAAATGGAGGGGGTTATGATAGAGCTGATTTGATTATGAAGTTTTTATTACAAAGAAGGCATCTTGCTCCTACACATACTTCTACATTGTATATACCAGATGTAAAAAAAGATTCTTTAGTTATTGAGCAAGTTCCGGATTTTTTTATTGCAGGACATATTCATAAATCCTGCGTGGCAAATTATAGAATTTTTACTATGATATGCGGAAGCTGCTGGCAAGCAAAAACTCCTTTTCAAGAGAAGGTAGGCCATAATCCAGAGCCAGCAAGGGTTCCTATTATTAATTTACAAACAAGAGAGGTTAAATTATTAAGGTTTTAAATGGCAGAAGAAAAATATTCAAAGGAAATAGGAAAATATTTTCAAGAAATAGATGATAAGATAGACTCTG
>JAHWIT010000175.1 GCA_019322455.1 Candidatus Woesearchaeota archaeon | reverse complement strand
TACACAGCAGATTCATCTATTCTTCCAATTATTGCAAAGAAGCAGGTTATTGGTGTTGTTAGGAATATAGATATTGTAAATCAATTAAAGAATACTAAAATTAAGAATAAGAAGATAAACGAAATAATGACCTTAAGACCAATTACAATTAAAGAAAACGATAGAACAGGAAAAGCAATTGAAATAATAAGAGAAAAAAAAGTAAGCAGACTTCCTATTGTTGATGATAAAGGAGAATTACTTAGTGTAACCTCTGTTACAGACATCCTTCAATTGCATCATGTAAGACAGCAAGGAAGCAGTGAACGTGGTTCTAGAGACACAGCAAATCCATTCTTTAAACAAGGAAAAGGCTTTGATGGAGATAGAGTTGATTTACATTCTTATCCAATAAAAAATTTAACTTCACCAATCACAATAACTGGAAATGAAAATGATTCTGTTTCTACTATACTTGATGAAATGAATGAATATGAAATAAGTTCTTTAGTTATAGTTAAAGACAAAAAACCAATTGGAATAGTAACCATAAGAGATCTATTGAAATTATTCATGAAAGAAAAGATTACATTCTAATGAAAAAATTCAAATGCAATAGATGTGGTTATTGCTGCACATTAAGAGTAAGACTAAGCTTTCTTGAATTATTAAGAATCCTGTTAAAAGGATATAAAAAAAGGGATTTTATAGTCAAAGATCTAAAAAAAAGAAACTGCATAAAACAATTTAAAAATCAAGATTGCTATTTCTTAATCAGAAAAGGAAAAAAAACAGCTTGTAAGATATACTCAATAAGACCAAAGATGTGCAGAGAATATCCAGGATATATAAAAGGAACATGCAAACAAGTTAATCCAGCTGTTAGAGAGTATCTGCATAAACACTGTTCTCAGAAGCTTTAAACTCTATATTTAACCTTATGAAACACCAAATTTCAGCTGTTTCAGCCTTTCTTACTAAAATATAAAACCGAAACATTTATATAGTAGTTAATCACCAGTAAGTAGTAACAAATAAGGTTAAAATGGGAGAACCAGCAGAAAAATCAAATAAAGAAGATCTTGAAGGCAAAGTATTAACTCATCCTGCTCTTCAGAGAGTCAAAGAATTAGGTAGTTCTGAATCTAGTGGTTTTTATCAAGCTATTCAAGAAGCTGAAAAAAGTTATAAAGATATAGAGCAAAAATATAATGAAAGTGAACAAAAAGTTAAGGAGTTAGAACAAAGATTAGAAAAAGAAAGACAAGAAAATGAAAGACAAAAAAAAGAAATTGACAGACTTAAGCCTTTGGCTATTAAAGATGGTTTAACAGCTGCTTTTAACCATAGATATTTTGTAGACCAGCTTGAAGCAGGAATCAAAGAAGCTTCTGCAGAAAATAAGCCTCTTTCTATTTTAATGATTGATATTGATCATTTTAAAGAATTTAATGATAATTATGGACATAAAGCAGGAGATTATGTTTTAAAACAATTATCTTTTATTGCAAACACAGTTTTACGTGACACAGATATCTTTGCAAGATATGGTGGAGAAGAATTTGCAGTTATTATGCCTAATACAAATGAAGAAGAAGCAGAAAAAGCTGCTGAAAGATTAAGAAAAGCAGTTGAAAATGCTCCTTTACATTATATAGGCCAAAAACTAGATGTAACAATAAGTATTGGAGTTGCTCCTTATACATCAGAATCAGTTGATGATTTGATAATTAAAGCAGATCAGCCATTATATGCTGCAAAGGATTTAGGAAGAAATTGTGTTGTAAGCAGAAGTTATGCAAAAGAATTAGGAATTGATTTATCCTTATATGGTGGTAAAAAAGCTAATCTTTATAAATAACTTTTATTTTTCTAATTATACAATGAGTGGGGACGAGCTTTATAATGGACATGATTTATTGACAGGACTGCATGATTCATTTTACTTTTCTACTGAATTTGATAGAAAAAAAGCCCAATTAAAGCGCTCTGGAGAATCTAATTTATTATTATGTTTATGCCTGCCTGAAGATACTCAAGAAGAAAGAGTCAAACAAGTAGCAGATTATTGGGAAAAAACTTTTGTCAGGACATGCAGATACGAGAAAAAGACTTATACTTTCTTAGCATTAGATAAAAGCAAAGATTCACATGAAAAAGAACGGGAAATTTTAAATTCTTTAACTTCAAAATTTCCTAATATAACAATTAGAATTAACAGCATAATAATTGATGGAAATTCAGATTCATTAGATGATTCTGTTAAAAGAATTCTTGAATAAACTTAATCCTCAACCTTAATTGCTTCTTTCTCGCATTGAACTTCGCATGCCCTGCAGCCAATACATTCCTTTGCTTTCTTAACAACTACTGCATCCTTTTCCTTTGCAAAAACTTCCATTGGGCATATATCAATACAAGTTCCACATTTACTGCATTTATTTGAATCAATAATTGGTTTTGGCATTTTAAGAAATTACTCTTTTTTCTCTTCAGATTTTTCAGTTTCTTTAGAAGGCTTTTCTGGTATCTCTTTAACTTCTT
>JAHWIT010000174.1 GCA_019322455.1 Candidatus Woesearchaeota archaeon | reverse complement strand
TCAACTGCTTATTTTTTTGAGTTAAGTGCACAGACAGCAACTGAGAAGGTTGTTGATAATAATACAGGAGAGTTTTATAAGTTTGTTACATTAGCTGAGGATACTGTAGCACCATTTATTGATGTTGAGATACCTAGTTTTGTGGATAGCAATGAATTAGATATTATTGGAATGACTGAGATAAATACATTAGTAGAGCTTTTTGTAAATGGCCAGGCTGTGACTAAAACTACATTTGATGATGGTGAGATAACTCTTTACAATGCAAATTTAAGGCCTAATCAGCAGAATACAATTTTGATAAGAGCAATTGATGCTGCTGGAAATACTGCTGAAAAGACATTTAATGTTTTTTCTGATTTAGTAGATCCAAGAATAACATTAACTCAGCCATTGCCAGATATTGTTGCTGCAAGTTCAATTACTGTTGCAGGAACTATTTCAGAGCAGGCTTTGTTAGAGGTAATATTAGACACGGCAGTTGTGCATAATGCTAGTGTTTCAAGTTTTTCAGTTAATATTCCTTTAAAAGAAGGTGGAAATAATTTAATAATTAGAGCAACAGATGGTGCTGGTCATGTTGAAGAGATTGATAAGACAATTATTTCAGATACTAAACCAGCAACAATTACAGAGATTAAGCCTGTTGCAGGAAGTTTTTATTATGAAGGAAGATCAATTGTAGATTTTGAGTTTTTAACAGAGCCTGATGCAGATGTTAGGATTGTTTTAGACAGCAAAGGCAAATTATTCATACATGACAGTACAAAAAGAGTAGGAGCTGATGGTATAGTTAGATATGATAATCTTGATTTAGAAGGTATTCATTTTGGACCTTATTCATTAGAAGCTGAATGGGTTAGAGCAGGGCCAATACCAATATCAACTCAGCCTCAAATTTCATCTTATCAAACACAAATAGGTACAGAGGCATCTCAAAGACCTGTTAAGATATGGATTATAGTTAAAGATAAAGCAGGCCATATAACAACACAGCAAGTTAGTTACACAATAGGAACTTGCTGGAGCGGGGAATTAGATTTTCTGATTCTTCCTTTGATGGAATATCAAAGTCCAACATTATTGAGCCCAGAAAGATTAGCAGAGGGTTCTGAGATTGCAACATTTGTGTTAAATATAAATTATACAGGAGATGCAAAACCAGGAGAATGGCAGATCCAGAGTATAAGATTTGACAAGGCATGCAGAGGAGGAAGAGCTGGAGAGGCTCCTGAATTTTCGTTGGAGAGTGATATAAGATATGATGTTGCATGTAAAATATTGCCAAATACTCCTTCAATGAGAGAAAGGAATAGTGATGGATCATTATGGTATATAAGATATAATCTAGGAAGTACTGAGGAGTTTACTGATTTTTTAGAATCAGATTGGGGAAATTTTGCACAGCATGAATTAGTATTTCCTCTTAAGCTTACAATAAGATACAAGGAAAAGGAATTAGATCCACTAACAAATCAAATAGTATGGAAAACAAAAACCCAGACAAAATGCATGTCTGTTGCTTATTTTGTTGATATTCCAATAGATCCAAGAGGTATATTGCCTGATGCAATGTTAGAGGACTGGCCAAAGGCTATGAATGAGACAATCAATGATTTGACTGAGATAATTTCTAATTTAGAAGAGGTTATGGAATATGTTTCAATAGGTTGTTTGTCATCAATGGGAGTAAAGTTTATTGTTCAGATTGTAAGAAAGATTTATTGCAAATTAGAAACAAGAGCTGCTTTAATTTGGGAGAAAACACCTGTTGGCAAGAGAACAGGAAAAGAACCAATGTGTCCTTCAAATGATGAAGGAAGAAGATCATTACCTTTAAATGAACAGAGTAGAAAAGGTGAAAAACAAACAGTTCCAATTGCTCAATCAGTTAGACCTACTCCTTATACTAAATTAAAGGTAGTGCCTGGTGATGATAAAACAATTTATTTGAAATACAGATGTCCTAAGTGTGCAGGGTTATGGGAAACAGAAGAAAAATTATATTTACTTGAAAGATGGAC
>JAHWIT010000173.1 GCA_019322455.1 Candidatus Woesearchaeota archaeon | reverse complement strand
ATAAACAAAGTTTCCATCCTTGTCAACACATTGGATCAGGTCATTTGCATTTTCAAATAAATCTCTATATTTTTCTTGTGATTCTTTTAGGGTTTGTTCTGCTTTGTTTTTTTTTGTGATATCACGATGGAAAGCGATAATGGCTTTTTTACCTTTCATAACAACTAAAGAAACACTAACCTCCAAGGGAAAAACATGCCTGTCTTTATGATAATGCGTGGTCTCAAAACGGAATGAAACTCCACTAAGTACTTTCTTCATTCTTTCTGGCATCAGCTTTATTGTTTCAGGGCCCTCAAGCTTCTTCAAATCAAGTTTCATGAATTCTTCAAGAGTATATCCATGCATCTTAGCGCAGGCTTCATTAGCATCTAAAAGGTTTCCTTTATCATCAATAATAAAAATCCCATCAATGGATTTTTCAAATAAGATCTTATATTTTTTCTCACTTTCTTTCAAAGCATTTTCAGCCTTCTTCTTAGCCTTAAGAACTTCTTTTGTACCAACCCCAATATCTTCTTTCTTTATTCCTACCTTTAAGACAGCCAATTTCATGCTTGCTAGAATTCTGTTTAATGAAGAAGTTAAACTTTTAATTTCACTAATCTTACTTTCTTCTAATTTAATATCAAAATTTCCTTTTGATATTTCATCAACATTGTTTGTTAGGCTTTTGATAGGCTTTGAAATTGATTTTGAGATCAAAATACCCAAAAGAATAGATAATCCAAAAGCTGCTATCACAAAAATCAAAACTATATTTCTGGCATTGCTGACAAGGTCTTCAGTGACAAAATCAACCTTTTCAACAGATACTGTTAAAGCCTCATCATAAGTCTTGCCTCGCCTACTGACATAATTTCTTAATCCAAGCTCGTAAATATCCTTTTGCTTCCAATATTCATCACTCTCTAATATCTTAACTGCTTCTTCTGCTCTTTCCTGATTAACAAGATCTATAGCATTGTATTCCATAGCAACAAGAGCTAGATTTGCTGCATCAACACTTGAGAAAAATTCTTTATCTGCCTGATCTCCTTTTTCAATTGCTTCCTTGATTATACTGTCTAATTCCGGCTCCACATCCCTGTATCTTTGCTCCCATTTTTTATCTTGAGTAAAAGCATAATTTCTTGCAGACTGCGTTAATACCTCATCATAATAGCGAATAAATTGAGCTAAGCCGTCTAAACGAGACGTAGCGCTTATTAATTCCAGGCTTTCTGGAATCTCTTTTTCTAAAGGATCCAAAATTTTTGTAAACTGGGATGTAGAGGTTAATCCAACACCTCCTACCAATAAAGCAACTATCAAGAATCCTGCTATTAATATTATATTTAGTTTCATTGTTTTTTCCTTCCGATATAAGCTGCAAAGAATAAGGCTACAACTATCACAGCTAATAAAACAGGGATTATTATTTCATACAGAATTATCTGCTGTTTTTTGTTTTGTGCAATTCTTACCTGATTTGCTATTGTATCATCTTTAAACTTAATTTTCCAAATGTAAAAATCTTGAACCTTTTCTCCTGTTGTTTTGTCTTTATAAAAGGATGTCCCCTCATCATCTAAATTTATAATAATTCCTGTTACAGGCTCTATCCAATATTCTGTGCCTTGTATAGAGCCTACATTATAGGTATCTGGCACTAACTCTAGCCAGCCATAATCATCTGTATCATCTGTTATAGCATCTTCATAACCAAAATGATATACCTCCAGGCCCTTTATATTTTCAACACCTTTAAATTGCATATCAAAATTATGATTATATCCCATTGGCCAAACCTTATAACTCTTTTTTTCTGCTTTTTGAGGAAATAAGAAATAAGAACCTGCTACGCTTTCCTCATTTCTTTTAATATTTTCCCTGGTTTTCCTATTTATACTAAACTTATTCTTAGTTTCCCAGAGAAGATCTCCTTCTAAACTCTCAGCTTTAAACCAGCTTTCTATGACCTGGGTATTTCCATCAACATTAATGGTTTTATCTTCTACAAACCCATTAGCAAGTTGTTCTCCCAACCATCCTCCTTCTAAATCCTGAAGTTCATTGAGTGCATAGTAAAAATTAAACCTTCGACTAAAATCAGCTGATAGTGTTTCCAACTCAGGCACAATCAAGAATCTCCAGACAGGTATTAAAACCAATAAAATTATTCCAATTGTTAAAAATATTTTTTGTAGTTTTTCCATTATTTCATCACCTTATACATTTTATATTGAGCATAAGCAATTACAGCAAATCCAATTAATGTTAATAATCCAAGCATTGGCCAGTATAATGTAACATACAATAAGTTTAGTTGTCCAGTAATTGCTCCTGCATAAATCAAAAAAATATCTACAGCTAATATGGAAAATCCAATTGCATTCAAAATAGCTGCTTTTCCAGCTGCTCCTCCTTTGATTGTGTTGGCATAGAAAAAAGCAATTCCTGCTGCTAAAAAAGCCATAAAAATACCTGCCAATTGAAATGTGTGTCCTAATATTATGTATACCATTTTTCCACCTTTTATTATTCTTGAATAATTTTGTTTTTTGCTAAGATTTTTCTTAGTTCTTTCTTTTTGATGAATTTGCCCAAGTCTCCGACTAAATCTGTATATATAAACCCTAATTTATTTAGAATTTGTTTCTTATCTCCTTTTATTTCTTTGATTTTTCCTTTTTCATCGACTGTGATATTCTCTATTAAATTTGCCTTGTCAATAGCTACTTGCCCATATAAATAAAAAACATTTTGGATTAAGTTTTGTATTAATTTTTCATAATTAAGTTCGAGCTTTCTTTTTTTGGCTAATTTTTCTAATTTAGCTATTTCTATTTCGTGTTTTGTCTTTTTTATCAAGCTTAACTCTGCAAGTTTTTCAGGGCTTATAGTATTACTATTTTGTATTGCATCCTGCCTAAATATTCCCATAACAGAGTCCCTAAATTGACTTGCATCTAGAGCATTTAGTACTTTGATTTTTTCAAGCTCATTTATATTCCCAATTATACTATTTGCAGTGATTTTGTTAAGTTTTTCAAACTCCTGCTCTCCTAAAGGTCCTAAATATTCAATAAATATCTCCTTGAGTTTTTTTTCAATTCCCTCATTTTCAGAAAATAATAGTTTAATTGGTTTCATTTCTCTCACAGGTTCTAAAGGCACTGTAAAGTAGAATATAGTTTCCTTGCCTTCTTTGCTTTCAATCCACATCCTTCCATCTTGGGATTCAACTATTCCCTTGCATATGGCCAATCCAAGCCCTGTCCCCCCATATTGCCTGTACATTGTCTGCTCTGCCTGGAAGAACGGCTCAAAAAGCCTTTTTTGGTTTGCAGGAGAGAGGCCAATGCCCTGGTCTTTAACAGCAAATTCAATTGCATTGTTTTTTAATTCAACATTTACAAGGATTTTGCTGTTTTTAGATGAGAATTTTATTGCATTGTTGATCAGATTTCTTAGAACTTGCATAACTCTACCTGGGTCAACTTCTATTATTGGCAGTTTATCTATTTCTGTAATAATTTTAATATTTTTTTCAGGCATAAATCCCTTCATTTCATTAACAAGCCTGTTGATATGTCCTGCAAGGTTGGTTTTTATGAACTTGAATTTCAATCTTGCTGCTTCTATTCTTGAAATCTCTAAGAAATCCTCAATAATACTGTCAAGCCTTGTTGTATTTCTTAGAACAATATCTACTGAATCTTTTTGTTTTTTGTTGAGCTTTCCAAAATAATTTCCCATCAGCATCTGCAGTTGAGCTTTCATCGGAGTCATTGGACTTCTAAGTTCATGAGAAGTGATTGACAAGAATTTTGTTTTTGCTTGGTCTAATTGCTTATGCTCTTTATCTGATTTTTCTAGTCTCTCTATTGCTTTATTAAGAGTATTTCCAAATTGCTCTAATTCATCTCCTGTTTTTATATCAACTCTTGCTTTAAAATTTCCTTTTTCCAATTCCTGGGTTGCTTTGTGCAGTTGAATGATTGGAGATGAGATTTTGTAGGAAATAATATATGCTATAATCAATGCTAAAACAGTTGTCGATAAAGTTAATGGAAGCATTACTGCATTTGCCGCATCAGCTATTTCCTTAGTTATCTCTGCATCTTCTTCAGCAGCAATTTTGTTCATGAATAAGTCTCCTATAATAGCAATTACCAGAAGAAGAAAAATAATCACAAAAAAAGAAAAAATCAGTTTTCTCCTTATATTTCCAAATAGAAGTCCCTTTAGATTAAGCTTGGTTTTTTCTTCTGCCATTGTGTGAAGATTATTTTTTTAGCTCAATAACATTATCAACAAACATTCCTGTTTCTTTGATCAATTCATTCTGCTCTTTTACACTTAAAGCATAAAAAACAGCTTTTGTCTTGCCTGCCTTTATTTTATTGATTATGCTGGATACAAATTTTGCAACTGGCGCTTTTTTTTGATATATCAATAGATTTGTTAAAGAGTCAAAAATAAGGTATTCAAAACCCTGGTTTAGAAGTTTTGAAATAATTAATGATATCTCTGTCAATGCTCCAGGAGAAGAGCAGAAATAACAGCAATCTGATTTATCTGCAACATTCTTGATTGTTTTTGAGATAGCATCGATGAACACTAGGTTTTCCATATTTACTTTAGCTTTTTTAAAAATTTCTCTTAGAGAATTGTGTGTTTTATTTAAGGTTACATAACACACTTTTTTGTCGGACAATTGTTTAATAGTATTCACAATATCCTCATTATATCCCAAACTATCCATAATCAAGAGAAGTGTTTGGTTTGAAGCTAATTCTTTTT
>JAHWIT010000172.1 GCA_019322455.1 Candidatus Woesearchaeota archaeon | reverse complement strand
TTTCTCATAGAATTCTTTTGTATATAATCCATACAACATAGAATCTTTTATTTCTTCAGTAATATAATGAACCCTTTTCCTATATAGGGTTTTATTATCTTTAGGTTTCTTTTTTAAAGTACCTACTTCTAAAAATTTTTTTACTAAATTTACAACAAAATCCTCTCTTTCTGGTGTAATTCCCTTGTTTCTAACAGCTATTGCATAATTTGCCAAACTATTTGCAAGATTAAACCTTTTATAATCTGATGATACAGAAAAATATCCTTCATTCTTAGCTAATATTTCTGTTATGTATCCTCTTAATACTTCAATCTTCCATTTTTTTTCCTCTTCCATGAGTTGTTTCAGAAGCTGGTCCTTTAAATCCATCTGTGTTTTTAATGCATATCTTTCCATTTCTAATTCTGTTATCTTTTCTGCAGCTTGTGATTTATCTTGATAATCTTTTATTGTTTCATCTCTTTCTGCTAATGCCTTTGATAGTGAATCTCTTTCTGCTCTTGTTGCTTTTAATATATCTCCATATTCTGTATCTTTCTGCTCTTCTTTTGCTCTTGATTCTTTTAGATCAATTGTTAATTTATCTCTCTCTGCTTTTAATTCCGAATATTTTTTTTGCTCTTCTTTTAGTTCTGTTGTTAATTTCCATAATTCCTCATCCTTCTCATCCTTCGTATCTTTTGCATTAGGATATTTTATTGAATTGATTATTCTTTCATAACGAGCCATTCTAGTTTTAATATCAGCATCATCGTGATTCTCTTCTTTTAATAAAAATAAAATATAATCTGCTTGTTCTACTCTCTCAAATCTTTGTTTTGGATTTTTTTCATTTCTCATTGCAGATTCTACAAGAGCTCTTGCATAATCTATTTTGTCTTCAGTACTAAGCTCTAATTTTCTAGAATATAGATGATCTAATCTAAGTTCAGCTGCCTTTTCAAAACAAAAAGCAGCCATTGCATAATTTTTCCTTTCAAGATAATGACATCCTTTGTCAAAATTACCGCTTGTTTCTATTATTTCTCTACAAGTAACCCAAGCACTGCTATATTTTCCAAGAGATTCTCCAATACCACCTTTATTTCTGCAGGTAATATCAAAATGTCTAAAAGCTATCTCAAATAGATGTTTTCCTTTAACACTATCTTCTTCTTTTTCTCCAAGTTCAAACAACAAATCTCCAAGTAAATAATGATCCTCTGGTTTATTTGTCTCTTTTGTTTTATCCAATAATTCAACAGCATCATTTAACTTATTTTCTAAAAGATATTCTCTTTCTTTATGCCGAATTTCTAAATTATAAGGTTCTCTTTGCAAATTATGAGATATACATCTCATATCTTCTATCTCTACAAGAAACTCTAATGCCCTAACAAAATCATTTGAAACACCATGTTCTTTTGCATCTCTAATTACCTTTTCTTCAGGTGTTTCCCTTTTCCATCTTATATTTTTCTTTATACTTCTTAATGTTTTTTTATCTGGTCTTAAATTGATTTCTATCATATTACATCATATTTTATTTACCCTTTTGAGGTTTTATCTTTTTAGCAATATCTGCAAATTTCTTTTTATTTGTAGAATCCCCTATTATACCGTAAGCTATTGATAAATTTTCATTTGTCCAATAATAATCTGGATAGACCTTTTCTTCGTCTTTATAAGCCTTCAAAGATCTTTGATAAAATGATATTGCGCTCTGTGCAAACATTTTTCTTTCAGTACTTTGACTTAACCAAGCTAGCTTAAGATTAACATCACCAGCTTTATGTGCTTCTTTATATCCTGGACTAGCTTCTACAAAATCATCTGCAAAAAGTTCAGCATGTAATAATATCTCTCTTATAGAATTTCCTTCTTGTTTATCAGATATTGATTTCAGATAAGATGGAACATATCTATGCCCCTTACTTTTTTTAAATCCTTCTGCAATAATATCCTCTACAGCATTTGCATACTTATTGAACTTATCAGAGATACGTCTGTTTCTTACTTTATAAAAACCCTCTGTATACAAATCATGTATTATAGAATCATTTATATCCTCAGCAATACGAGAAACAATTTCTTTATACCTAATATCATTATCCTTTGATCCTGGTTTTAAACTACCAACACTTTCAATCTTTTTTGCTATATAATAAATAAAATCATTACTGTTTAACTGGGCTCCATCATTTTGCATAGCTGTTATATAATCAGCTAAATTCTTTGCAAGATTAAATCTATTATAACCCTGCATATGAAAACGATGTTCATTACAATTTAGTATTTCTATTATATTTCCTCTTAATACCTTTAACTCTGCTTCATCTCTTTTTCTTTGTATTTCTTCTACAAGTCTTTTTTGTACATCTAATTTTCCTATATATTCATCTTCTTTTTTTGCTAATTCTCCTAATAATATATCACTCTCTGTTCTCATTGCTATAAAACTATCTTCACTTTGTTTTAGTTTAGTTTTACATTTCTCTTTTGCAGATACTATATAATCTTCTTGGACTTTTAATCTAGCAGCTAATGAATCTCTTTCTGCTTCTAATTTTCTTAATTTTTCTTTGTATTCTTGTTCTTTTCCTCTATATTCTCCTTCTTTTTCTCCTATTTTTTCATATAAACTGCCTACTTCATCTTTATATCTTTTTAATTCATCTACTTTTTTAGCTAATCCGTCTCTTTCTGCTTCTAATTTTTTTATTCCCTCATTTGCAATTTCAAAATAGTCTTCTTGGATTTTTAATTTCTCTGCTAATCCATTTCTTTCTGCTTCTAATTCTGCTAATCCTTTTTGTGCTGCTTCAATAACCTCTCTTTGAGTCTGCAGTTTTTCTTCTAATTCTTCAGTTCTTTTTTCTTGTTCTTT
>JAHWIT010000171.1 GCA_019322455.1 Candidatus Woesearchaeota archaeon | reverse complement strand
TTCCAAATGCTTTGCTTTGCAATTTAACCATCTCTATTCCAGGAGTATGAAACATAAATGAATCAGGATTCTTGCTTTTCATTGAAATAATACAATTAATCTTATAACCTTGTTTAATCATCTTATACATTGCATAAACACTGTCTTTTCCAGAACTAACCAATGCTCCTAATGGAAAAAACTTCATTAAATAATTCCTTTTATACTTAAATCCATTCCTTCTTGCTAATCTTAAAATTGCTCTATCAAACTTGCTTCCATATTGTGCAGCTTTTTTTGGCCTCCATGAAATCTCTTTTGCTAATCCTATTTCCTCAGCTATTTTCCTTAAAATTAATTTCTTATAATCTTTGTTCAACTTTTCTTTTCCAGGAATCTGCATTGCTGTCTTAATTAAATCAGAATCTAAAAAAGGTGTTAAAATATCTATTCCTAAACTCCTTGCAATCAAATAATCTCTTAAAAAATCTCTTTGATACATATCCTTCAAACCCTTCCAACACTCCTTATTTACATCATCAACAGCAACATGCCTTTCATATCCAGCAAATATCTCTTCTGAACCAAGACCAGAAAAAAATACCTTAATTTTATCCTTCTTAGCTAATTCTGCAGCAGCATAAACAACAGAACCAACTCCAACCTTCATTACATCTGGCCCAACTATCTCTGTTGTTGACTTAATTATCTTTTCCATCTCTTTTAAATCAAATATTTTAAACCTTAATTTTACATTCAATAATTTTGCTGCTTTTCTAGCTGCTTCTATATCAGCTGCATTCTCTAACCCAACAGCATAACATATAAAATCAGCTTTCAATTGCTTGCAAATCAAAGCAATCAATGAAGAATCTACACCGCCAGAAAAAAATATCCCAAATCTCTTTTTAGGAATTCTTTTCTTAACTGCATTAATTATTTGTTTTTTCAACTCAGTTTTTGTTGTTTTCTTACTAGTTTTCAAACTATTGATATGTTTAATCCATTCCTTTTCTGAAATCAATTCTTTCTTAGACTCAATCATATTACTAAGAATCTCTAACACAGTATTTAAAACTTCGCAGTTTACAAAGCTATAAAAATCAAAGATTTTTAAACTTCGAATTTGCTTCGCTAGATTTATAGAGGACGCGCAGACACAGGTAAAGCACTTTTTTGTTTTGTTACTACTATTAAGATACTAAAAACCAAAAGATTTATATACTAGTTCTTCTTAGTTTTATATATACCTGTGGATATGGGTGTTATAAATGGATGCAAAAACATTCAATATGCTGGATTCAAGGATTGACTTGTATGTTCAAGCAATATCTGATTTTGAATCATTTCATGAAGAATATATGAAGCACAATCTTAGAAAAAACAACAACTTTTATGATGAAACTCTTAAGCATGCTAACAAAGCTAAAGAAATATATGATGAATTAATAAGACATCCAGAATTGCCAGAAGGATTTAGAAATATTCTAGATAGAAAAAAGAGATTATTAACAGAAAAACTTGCTTTACTTGAAAGAAAATATACAAGAAAAAATGAGTGTGTGGGTGTTTAAATTAATACCAAAATTAGTCTAGTAGAAAAGTTTTTTTCTAACTTAAAAAGCAAAGTTCTTAATAAAGCTGAGGGTTTATAACAAGCCAGCACTTAAAATTATGTATAACATTTGTTATTCCAATTAACCAAATATTAGCTTTATAACTTTGTAAATTGCTAAGCTTTAAAAAAAACCTCTATTTCAAACATCAAAATGAATTTTTGGAAGTACTTAGGAGCAACTGGATTATTAGCTTGTTTACTAACTAGTTGTTCTGAAAAACAAATCCCTTCAAAGCCTAGCAAAGCAGTAGTAGTTCAAAGAGAATTCTCTATTGATGATCTAGATTATATCTCTCAAGATGATATAGATAAAACATTTAGTCAGCTTGAAAAAGAATTAAAAAAACACAATCAGGATTTTAAAAGACCTAATCTAAAGATTCTTGATCTTAGTTATTCAATTGACAATATAAATTTTTGTTCTTATATAGACTATGAATCTAATACAATTAATATTTATGCAGCTAATATTGATAAAACAGCTAATGGCTATTTTCAAACATTTTTAAGAAGCAATCAAAGACTTGAAAAAATATTAGAAGATCCATTTGTCCTTGAGAAATACCTTGACAATGAAGCAAAATTCTTTATGAAGCTTAAAGAAGCTCTTTTCTACAAAGCATTTGGACCTGCTGATAAAAACAAACCAGAAGAATTCAAAAGAAAATTCTCTAAAGCTGCTTTTTTAGATTTTTTAATCGAAGGAGCTGTTAAATTAAATGACGGTGTGCCTGAAAAAGAAGATAAATTTTATGAAGATGTTTTCTATGCTCATAGTAATACCAGAGGCAGATTATTCTCTGGCATTGTTTTAGATTCTTTTAACAAAAACTGGAGTTATTTTCCAATTGGAAGTTCATTTGACAGGATGTATCTTGGATATAAAGACAGCCCTAGAAACAGTGGATTCAAAATAGCTTTAATGTTTGTTAATGCAATGAATGATCCTAATTTAAGAAATAAATATTTTGAATCTGCAGGAATAAATTATAGCAAATTTGATAAAACCAAAGATAAAAAATATTTAGTCATGCAGTTAACTAAAATTCCAACCAATCTTTTTAAAATAAGTTTAGCAGCACATCTGAATGTTTATTATCACAAAAAACCATTAAAAGAAAATATGCCTGAATTATTAGATACTGCAAAAACATATCTAAAAATTAATTAGTTAGATTTATATAATAATTCTAAATATTTTATTTCTATGGGGGATTTAATTCAAGGCATAAAGGATTATTTCAAGAAATCTAACTGTAATAAAGCAGTTATTGGACTAAGCGGAGGCATAGATTCTTCTTTAGCACTAGTATTAACAGCAAAAGCATTAGGAAACAAAAACATCCATGCCATCCTAATGCCTGAAAAAGGAGTTTCAAAAAGAATAAATGTTGAAGATGCAGTAAAATTATGCAAAGAACTAAAAGTTAAATACAACATCATAGAGATATCTAAATTCTTAAAACCCTATAAAAAACTAAAATGGAAAAATAACCTAGCCACAACAAACACAAAAGCAAGAATAAGAGCAAATATTCTATATAGCTATGCCAACTCAAAACAAGCTTTAGTTATAGGAACCTCAAATAAAACAGAATTACTATTAGGCTATGGAACAAAATATGGAGACCTAGCAGCTGATATATTCATCCTAGCAAGCCTATACAAAACAGAAATATTCAAATTAGCAAAAAAAATGAACTTATCAGAAAACATAATCAACAAAACACCCTCTGCTGAGTTATACAAAGGACAAACAGATGAATCAGAATTAGGAGCTTCTTATAAAGAAATTGACCAAATTCTTAAACTAACTGAAAACAAACAATTAAATAAAATCAAAAACAAAGAATTATTTGAAAAAATAAAAAATAGGATTAACAATAATAAACACAAAAGAACTGCTCCTATTATAATAAAATGACAACAGCATTATTTGTTGGAAGATTTCAGCCATTCCATCAAGGACATCTAGAAGCAGTAAAGCAAATTCTTAAAGAAAATGATAAAATAATAATTGGAATTGGAAGCTCTCAATACAGCAATACAGAACATAACCCATTCACAGCAGAAGAAAGAAAACAAATGATTGACAAAACACTAAAAGCCAATAATATCAATAATTATAAAATTGTTTTTATTCCAGATATCCATGATGGAAACAGATGGGCATCTTATGTAGAAAATCTAATCCCAAAATTCAATATAGTCTACACAAACAGCCAGTATACAAAATTCTGCTTTGACAAAATTAAAAAATATCCAATAAAACCAATTAAAATTACATTTGACACTAATTCTACTGAAATTAGAAATAGAATCAAACAAAACAAAAACTGGAAAGAACTAGTTCCAAAAGAAATTGCACAAGAAATAGAAAGAATTAATAGTATAAAAAGAATAAAAGAAACATCAAAAGAATAATCAAGATTTTGCAATGCCCCACAATAAATCAAAAACCATTCTTTGACTGTTAGTAATACTTTCACTTTCAATTATTATACCTACAATATCCTTCTCCAAGGAAAGTATAGCTACTTTATTTCCATAAATATTAGTAGAAGTTGGAAATTCCATGTCCTTTGGAAGAAATTTCATTTCCCTCAGTTCTTCCTTGTCTTTCTTATGTATTTCAATAGCTTCTTTGGATCTTTCAGTTATGACTTTGGTTCTTATTTTAGCTTTTACCCTTCTTCTAATAAAATTAGGAAAGTAAAATCTTAATAATTGTAGTTGTTTTCTTGTAGAGCAGTAAACCAGTATTTCTTTTCTAGTCCTGATTAAATCATCCAGTATAGTCTTCAAACCCTCTTTTCCTTCATAAAATTCTATCTTTGGCTTTTCTACAGCAGATTTATAAATCTTTTTTAAATCAGGCATTATCTTACCAATTTTGCCTTCTTTTTCCTTAAGAATATTAAGCAATTTTTCAGGCTCTGCAACCTCAAAATACTGCTTTCCAGACTTTATGACATAAGAAACCAAGCCTTTTTCCTTTAATGATTTTAATATTTCATAAGTATATGTCCTGTAAGTTCCTGCTTTCTTTGCTATATCTTGCACCAGAGCAGTTCCTAGTTTTAATAAGGCTAAATATACCTTGATTTCTTTATCAGTAAGTCCGAATTCCTTTAAGTTTTCTTCTATCATATTTACTTGGAATTATTAGTCATATTTAAACCTTTCTATTTTGTCGTTAATTATTTGACAACATAATTTTAAATATAACTGATTGTTTTTACTAATTTGTGATTAAAATGGCAGAAAATCAAAAAATTGAAACTCGTGAATTAACTGAATTAGTTTCAGATGAAGAGATTGAAAGAGCTAGAGCAGTAGGAAAACCAAGAGTTATAAGAGCAACATCTATCCCTATTCTTGGTTATGAATATACCCAAAAAGAATTAAGAGAAAAAATTCAAATCGAAGCACCAGACTCTGCTAATGCATATGCTGTTGGTTATTCAAAGTTTGAAGGAGGAAAGTTTGGTGGTCAACTTTTTCCAATTCAGTATTTTATTAAAAAGGATTAAAAATGGGAATAAGAAATATAATTAGAAAAGGAGTAAAAACCTTGGTATATTTATTGCCTCCAGTAGTTCCTGGGCCAATAGTTGAAAAAATTGCTCCCCTTAAACATAGAGATGATGATGTGGGTTATATACCCTACTACATAACAACTGGAATATCAGAAATGATAACAGGAGGATTATATGGTTTTCTTGCACAACCAGAACCAAGTGATTTAGGAGGTTTAATTGCAGGTTTTGGTGTACTTGAGGGAAGTTTAAGAACATTAATTATCATGCTATATGGTGGTCTAACTTGGAGAGAATTTGGGATAGATCCTTTTCGTGATTATGCTTTTAGTAATCCTCTAATTGAAGCTCCATCAAGAGGAATAGAGTATGTTGTTAAAAAATGCCAAAAGAAACAGATTTAGAAACCAACAGAAATATTTACTTAAACAAACCCTTCAAAAATCCTTTATTGTTCAAAGTTTTATCAAAATCCTTTAACAAATCCTTCTGCTTCTTAGTTAACTTCTTAGGAATCTTAACCTCTATCTCAACCAACTGGCTTCCTGTTCCATATCCATGCAATGAATGGATTCCCTTTCCCTTCATTCTAAATACAGTTCCTGTTTGTGTTCCAGGAGGAATCTTCAAACTTGCTTTCTCTTTCTTCAATGTAGGAACCTCTATTGAACCACCTAAAGAAGCTGTTGTAAATGCAATTGGAACCTTAATATAAACATCATTTCCATCCCTTTCAAATATAGGATGATCCTCAACATGAACTATTACATACAAATCACCAGGCTCTGCTCCGTTGTCTCCTGCTTCTCCTGCTCCTGTTACTCTTAAATTAGT